>CAMOZF010000048.1 GCA_946630765.1 uncultured Lachnospiraceae bacterium
CCCGGCTATACGCATCTGCAGCGCGCCCAGCCGATCACCTTCGGCCATGCGCTGATGGCCTATGCGATGATGTTTCTTCGGGACATTGACCGACTGAAGGACTGCGGGCGGCGGATCAATGTTTCGCCAATCGGCGCCTGCGCCTTTGCCGGCACCACCTATGATACGGACCGTGTATATGAGGCGGAGCTACTCGGCTTCCCGGAGGTCTGCCGGAATTCGATCGACGCGGTTTCGGACAGGGATTTCTGCATTGAACTGCTGTCGGACCTCTCGCTTGTCGCGATGCACCTTTCCCGCTTCTCGGAGGAGGTCATTCTGTGGGCAAGCTGGGAATTCAAATTCATCGAGCTTTCGGACGAATATACGACAGGCTCCTCGATTATGCCGCAGAAAAAGAACCCGGACATGGCTGAGCTGTGCCGTGGAAAAGCCGGGAGAATCTACGGCGATCTCATGGCAATGTTGACGATCATGAAGGGAATTCCGCTGGCCTACAACAAGGACATGCAGGAGGACAAGGAGCGGGTATTTGACGCCTGCGACAATGTGAAGCTTTGCCTGACCGTCTTCTCCGGCATGCTTTCCGGCATGCAGGCGATCCCGGAAAATATGCGCGAAGCCGCGCAGAGAGGCTTCATCAACGCGACGGATCTCGCGGATTATCTCACGGGAAAGGGCCTTCCGTTCCGTTCGGCCTACAAGCTTTCCGGCGAGATTGTCGCGGCCTGTATCCGCGAAAAGAAGACGCTGGAGACCCTGACGCTTTCGGAGTATCAGGCATTCGACCCGATTTTTGACGAGGGCGTATATGGAGCCGTCAATCTTGAAAACTGCGTCGCGCGCCGCAGGTCTCTCGGGGGCACCTCGCCGGAATCCGTCAGCGAGCAGATCGCCTATGTGCGCAGTGTGCTGGTCGAAAAATAATAGTGGAACTTTTGGGTGATCTGTAGTATAGTATAAGTACGAATGAATATTTCAGGAGGAAATGATTTATGAACAATGCACCTGTTGTAAAGATCGGTCTCGTAGCTGTCAGCCGTGACTGTTTCCCGGAATCTCTTTCCGTTAACAGAAGAAAGGCACTTGTTGCTGCATATACCGAAAAATACGGCAAGGACAGCCTTTACGAATGCCCGATCTGCATCGTGGAGAGCGAGATTCACATGGTTCAGGCTCTTGAGGATATCAAGAAGGCCGGCTGCAACGCGCTGTGCGTCTATCTTGGAAACTTTGGCCCGGAAATCTCCGAGACCCTTCTTGCAAAGCATTTCGATGGCCCGAAGATGTTCGTTGCGGCGGCGGAAGAGAGCCAGAATGACCTTTCCGACGGCAGAGGCGACGCGTACTGCGGCATGCTGAACGCCAGCTACAACCTGAAGCTTCGCAATGTCGGCGCTTATATTCCGGAGTATCCGGTCGGCGACGCTGAGGACTGCGCGGATATGATCCACGACTTCCTCCCGATCGCACGCGCAATCATCGGCCTTTCTGAACTGAAGATCATTTCCTTTGGTCCGAGACCGCTGAACTTCCTGGCCTGCAACGCGCCGATCAAGCAGCTGTACAATCTGGGCGTTGAGATCGAAGAGAACTCCGAGCTGGACCTTTTCGAGGCCTTCAATAAGCATGCAGATGATCCGAGAATTCCGGAAGTTGTCGAAGACATGGCCAAGGAGCTTGGCGCCGGCAACAAGAAGCCCGAAGTCCTTGGAAAGCTTGCGCAGTACGAGCTGACCCTTCTTGACTGGATCGATGCGCACAAGGGCTACAGAAAGTACGTCGCAATCGCAGGAAAGTGCTGGCCGGCATTCCAGACACAGTTCGGCTTCGTTCCCTGCTATGTCAACTCCAGACTGACAGGACGCGGCATTCCGGTATCCTGCGAAGTTGATATCTACGGCTGCCTGTCCGAGTTCATCGGAGCCCTTGTTTCGGACGATATCGTAACGCTTCTTGACATCAACAACTCCGTTCCGAAGGATATGTACAAGGAGTCGATCGAGGGCAAGTTCCCCTACAAGTTCACCGACACCTTCATGGGCTTCCACTGCGGCAATACCTGCTCTTCGAAGCTCTGCAGCTACGAGATGAAGTACCAGAAGATCATGGCACGTTCGCTGCCGGTTGAAGTCACGAACGGTACGCTTGAGGGCGACATCATCCCCGGCGACATCACCTTCTTCCGTCTGCAGTCCACCTCTGACAACATCCTCCGCGCCTACGTCGCAGAGGGCGAGGTGCTTCCGGTTGCCACGAGATCCTTCGGTGGCATCGGCGTATTCGCGATTCCGGAAATGGGACGTTTCTACCGTCATGTCCTGATCGAGGGCGGCTTCCCGCATCACGGCGCTGTTGCATTCGGTCATTTCGGCAAGGAACTCTTCGAAGTATTCAAATACATCGGCGTCGATGTGGACAAGATCGGCTACAACCAGCCGGCAGGCGTCCGCTATCCGACGGAGAATCCTTTTGCCTGAACGAAAGGAAGCTTAAAACCGGCGGGTCTGAAAATGCCTGACGAATGAATTCTGTTGTACTGCAGGAAGCGGTTTTACGGCCGCTTCCTGTAAGCGTATAAAATATCTACCGCTTTTTTGGAGGACTGAGAGACCAATATGGCCAATATAAAAATTACCTGTGATTCTACCTGTGACCTGACACCGGAGCTGTATGAAAAATACGATATCGAAGTGATCCGTTACGGAATCTACCTCGGTGACGAGCTGAGAATTGACGGCGTGAACGTTCAGGTGCCAGAGCTTTATGAGTATGCCGACCGTACGGGAATCCTTCCGAAGACTTCCGCAATCTCGCCGGAAGAATACAAGGAAGTGTTCAAAAAATATGTGGATCAGGGAATGAGCGTCATTCATATCAACCTCTCATCCGAGCTTTCTTCCGCCTATCAGAATGCAATGATCGCCGCCCGGGAGGTCGGAAATGTTTATCCGATCGACTCGCGGAACCTGTCGACGGGCTCCGGGCATCTCGTGCTTCTTGCGAAGGAACTGGCGGATAAGGGGCTTGAGGCTTCGAAAATCGCGGATATTCTGAATGAGGCAAAGGAGCGTCTGGACGTCAGCTTCGTCATCACGACGCTCGAATATCTGAGAATGGGCGGGCGCTGCAGCGCGGTTGCTGCCTTCGGCGCGAACCTTCTTCGGCTGCACCCGGAAATCAAGGTCACAGACGGCAAAATGGGCGTCGGACACAAGTACCGCGGCACGACGAAAAAGTTCGTCGAGGCCTATATCCGCGGCGCACTGGAGGGCCGGACAGATATCGATACGCACCGGATCTTTGTCACCCATTCCCCGATGGAGCCGGAGATTGTCTCCTACGCGATCGATCTCGTGAAGTCTCTGCATCCCTTCGAGGAGGTGCTGGAAACCTCTGCGGGCTGCACTGTGTCCACGCACTGCGGACCGGGCACGATCGGCGTACTTTTCTTCAGGAAGAAATAAGTGGTATTTATAGCGTATTAAGGACTGAAAAGGAGTCGAGCATGTATTATATTGGTGTTGATCTCGGCACATCTGCCGTGAAGCTCCTGCTGATGAACGAGAAGGGTGTGATTGAAAAGATCACAGACCGGGAGTATCCCCTGTATTTCCCGAAGACCGGCTGGTCGGAGCAGAATGCAGAGGACTGGATTCTGGCGGTGAAGGACGGTTTAAAGGAACTGATCAGCGGAATTGACGCCTCTATGGTTGCCGGGATCGGCGCCGGCGGACAGATGCACGGGCTTGTGATACTGGACAAAGAGGACCGGGTCATCCGTCCCGTCATTCTCTGGAACGACGGCAGAACGCAGGAAGAGACCGACTGGCTGAATCAGGTGGTCGGAGAGGACGTTCTTGCGAAGGAAACGGCCAATATTGCCTTTGCCGGATTTACCGCGCCGAAGATTCTCTGGGTGAAGAACCACGAGCCGGAGAATTTTGCGAAGATCGCGAAGATCATGCTGCCGAAGGACTACGTCAACTATGTGCTGACCGGTTCCTTCTGCACCGAATATTCGGACGCTTCCGGCATGCTTCTTCTCGATGTGCAGAATAAGTGCTGGTCGAAGAAGATGCTGGAGCTTTGCGGTATCACGGAAGCCCAGCTTCCGAAGCTTTACGAGAGCTACGAGGTTGTCGGCACGCTGAAGCCGGAGATCGCGGAAGAACTTGGCCTTCCGGCCTCTGTCAAGGTTGTGGCAGGCGCCGGCGACAATGCGGCAGCGGCTGTCGGCACGGGAACGGTCGGCCCCGATCAGTGCAATGTATCGCTGGGCACCTCCGGAACAATGTTTATCAGCTCCAGAAGCTTCAAAAACCCCGCAAATCACGCGATTCATTCCTTTGCCCACGCCGACGGCACCTGGCATCTGATGGCCTGCATGCTTTCCGCGGCCTCCGGCAACAAGTGGTGGAATGAAGAGATCCTCGGAACGGAGGATTACAGCAAGGAGCAGGAAGGCATCGAAGCGCATCTCGGGGAGAATGAGGTCTTCTACACCCCGTATCTGATGGGCGAGCGCTTCCCGCACAATGACACCAAGGTCCGGGCCATGTTCATCGGCATGTCAATGAACACCACGCGGCGCGATATGACGCAGGCGGTTCTTGAAGGCGTTGCCTTTTCGTTCCGCGACGCTTTAGAGGTCGCGAAGGAGCTCGGCATTGATCTTAAGCGTACGAGAATCTGCGGCGGCGGCGCCAAGAGCCCGCTGTGGCGGAAGATCATGGCGAATGTGCTGAATCTTCCGGTTGATATGATCGAGTCGGAGCAGGGGCCGGGACTCGGCGGCGCGATGCTTGCCGCGGTCGGCTGCGGCGAATACCAGTCCGTTGAGGAAGCGGCCGATCGGATCGTCCGCGTCATCGGCACGGTAGAGCCGGATCCGGAGCTTGTTAAGAAATATGACGAGAAATATCAGACCTACCGTAAGCTTTATCCTTCAGTAAAGGGCATCTTCCATTCATGAGAAAAAGAAGCTATCAGTATGAAATATTAATGGTGGTGCTGTCAGCAGCGATTATCGTGCTGACAGTACTGCTGTTTCTCAGATCGAGCGAGCTCACGATCCTGTTCCCCGTGGTGTTCGGGCTCGCGGCAGTCCTTTCCGTCTTGTCGGCGCTGGAGGGAATTGCCTTCAATAAAAACCGCGTGGTCAGTAAACGCCGCGCCGTGATTTTCGGCGTTCTGGCGCTTCTTCTGCTGGTCCTGACCGTGGTCGCGCTGAAGGTGGTGCTGTGATGGAAGAGTACGGACGCGTTGTCCTCTGCGGCGCCAATTCCTACGAGGAGAAATACTATTTCAACGAGGCTTTTTCGGCCATTCCGCAGATCGTAAAGGATGAACTGAAAATCATGTGTGTCCTTTTCACGGAGGAGTGCGGCGGGATCCTGACGCTGGAGTTCGCGCCGGACGGGACGCTTCTTCTCTGCACGAGAGCGGATGATTACGACTACTATTACGACGAGATCGAAACCGGACTCGAGATCCGTAAGCTTCAGGAGGAAAAACAGGAGCTTCTGGAGTCTCTCGAGTTATACTACCGAAGCGTATTTCTGGAGGGAGAAGAATGACGGGCATCCAACCGATCATCATCGACAACCTCCGGATTGACTGCCCGATCGCTCTCGGCCCGATGGCCGGCGTTACGGACAGCGCCTTTCGGGAACTTGCCGCATCGATGGGATGCGGCATGTTTTATACGGAGATGGTCAGCGCGAAGGCGCTTCACTACCGGAACAAGAATACGGCGCTCCTTATGGAGACCGGAAAAACGGAGCATCCGGTCGGCGTGCAGCTTTTCGGAAACGATCCCGACATCATCGCCGAGGAGGCGCTGAAGATTGAGGAACGTTTTGATTTTATCGACTTCAACATGGGCTGTCCGGTCCCGAAGGTTGTGAAAAACGGTGAGGGCTCCGCGCTTCTTAATGAGCCGGCGCTCGTGGAAAAAATATTCTCAAAGCTCGTCGCGTCGGTCCATAAGCCGGTAACGGTCAAGCTTCGGAAGGGCTTTAAGGCAGGGGAGGAGCAGGCGCCCGAAATCGCGCGGATCCTTGAGTCCTGCGGCGTGTCGCTCTTAGCGGTGCACGGAAGAACCAGGGAGCAGTATTACAGCGGAACTGCCGACTGGGCGGCGATCCGGCACGTCAGAGAAGCTGTCCGGATTCCGGTCATCGGAAACGGCGATGTTAAGGACGGTCCATCGGCGAAGCGGATGCTGGAGGAAACCGGCTGCGACGGCCTGATGGTCGCGCGTGCGGCCGAAGGGAATCCGTGGATTTTCCGCGAGATCCGGAGCTTTCTGGAGACCGGGGAGCGCATTCCCAGGCCCACGCTTTCCGAGGTGAAGGACATGATCCTGCGGCACACAAAGGCGCTGATTGCGCTCAAGGGAGAGCATCTGGCGCTTCTTGAGATGCGGAAGCACGCGGCGTGGTATCTCAAGGGGACGCCGGGCGCTTCGGAGGTTCGGCGGAATATTTCCTCGATCACGCAGATGGCGGAGCTTCAGGCGCTTCTTGCAGCTCTTAACACGGGGGATTCTCCCGATCGTTAGAAGAAAAGCATTTACATTTTTTGAAGCTTGTGTTATAATACCCGCTGTTAGGCAGGATTAGTACATTGGTAGTATGTCAGCTTCCCAAGCTGAAGAGGCGGGTTCGATTCCCGTATCCTGCTGTTCCTGATCAGGCTGAGACGGATTCCTTTGAAAAGGAGTCCGTCTTCTTTGCACACCCGTGCCGGTTTTATGGGAATACGAAAATAAGCTAACATCAACATTCGTATTCCTAAGTCTGAACAGGCGAAGAAAGAAAGGGACGACATGGCTGATAAGAAGAACATTTTAACATCGTCCGGCGCAAAAAAGCTGGAAGACGAATTACAGAATCTCAAGGTTGTAAGACGTGCGGAGGTTGCGCAGAAGATCAAGGAAGCGCGTGCGCAGGGCGATCTCTCGGAGAACGCGGAGTACGATGCTGCGAAGGACGAGCAGGCTGAGATCGAGTCGAGAATCGGCGAGATCGAGGAAATCCTTAAAAAATCCGAGATCGTGGATGAAACCGGAGACCTGAGTCGGGTATTTATCGGCGCAAAGGTTACGGTGCTCGACATGGAATATGACGAGGAAGAAGAGCTTCTTATCGTAGGCTCCAATGAAGCCAACAGCATGGAGAATAAAGTCAGCAACGAATCTCCGCTCGGAATGGCGCTTCTTGGAAGCGCGGTCGGCGACGTGGTTACCGTTGACGCGCCCGGCGGACAGTTCCAGTACAAGATTCTGAATATCGGACAGAGACAGTAAGCAGGAGAGACTATGGCAGGAGAACAGCAGGGAAACAGAGAGCAGGATATGAACCAGCTCCTTCAGATCCGCAGGGAGAAGCTGCAGGAGCTTCGCGAGAGCGGCTGCGACCCCTATCTGATCACGCGTTTTGATCAGACGGCGCATGCGAAGGAGATCCGGGAGAACTACGAGAGCTTTGAAGGAAAGACCGTCAGCATTGCGGGACGTCTGATGCAGAAGCGTGTGATGGGCAAGGCCTCCTTCTGCAATGTAAAGGACCTCAGCGGCGCGATTCAGGTATATGTCGCGCGTGACGATCTCGGCGAGGAAGCCTACAAGGCCTTCAAGAAAATGGATATTGGCGACAATGTCGGCATCACCGGCTTTGTCTTCACGACCAAGATGGGCGAGATTTCCGTCCACGCGCAATCGATCGAGCTTCACACGAAAGCCCTTCAGATCCTTCCCGAGAAGTTCCATGGAATGACCGATACCGATCTTCGGTACCGTCAGCGCTATGTTGATCTTTTCATGAATGACGACGCAAGAGACGTTCTCGTGAAGCGCTCGCTGATCCTTCGGGAGATCCGGAATTTCCTGAACAGCCGCGGCTTCATCGAGGTCGAAACCCCGATACTTGTCAGCAACGCCGGCGGCGCGGCAGCCCGTCCGTTCCTGACGCATTTCAACGCGCTGAATCAGGACATGAAGCTCCGCATCTCGCTGGAGCTGTACCTGAAGCGGCTGATTGTCGGGGGCCTGGAGCGCGTCTATGAAATGGGCCGCGTATTCCGTAATGAAGGCGTCGATACGCGCCACAACCCGGAATTCACGCTTCTCGAGCTGTACCAGGCCTACACCGACTACAACGGCATGATGGAGCTCACGGAGTCCATGTACCGTACCGTCTGCGAGAAGGTGCTCGGGACGACAAAGTTCGTGTACAATGACGTCGAATTTGATTTCGGAAAGCCCTTTGAACGGATCACGATGATCGAAGCCGTCCGCAAATACACGGGCGTGGATTTTGATGAGATCCGCGATCTCGAGGGCGCAAGAAAAGCCGCAAAAGAGCACCATGTCGAATACGAAGAGCGTCATAAATGGGGCGACATCGTCAACCTGTTCTTCGAGGAATTCTGCGAAGAGAAGATGGTTCAGCCGACCTTTGTCTGCGATCATCCGATTGACATTTCCCCGCTGACCAAGAAGAAACCGAGCGATCCGATGCTCGTGGAACGCTTTGAGCTGTTCATCAACGGCTCCGAGATGTGCAACGCCTATTCCGAACTGAATGACCCGGATGATCAGCGCGAGCGCTTCAAGGCGCAGGAGGCGGCGCTTGCCGCCGGCGATGAAGAAGCCAACACGACGGATGAAGACTTCCTGAGAGCGCTGGAATACGGTATGCCTCCGACAGGCGGCATCGGCTACGGCATCGACCGCTTCGTCATGCTTCTTACGGGCGCGCAGTCCATCCGCGACGTCCTCCTTTTCCCGACCCTCAAGACCGAGAAGACCGGAAGCGAGGCAGAAACCAGATCAAGCCTTCCCCTTGACCAGAAGGCGTCAGCGGCGCTGACGGATGATCAGGAGCCGATCGACTTCTCGAATGTCGAGATCGAGCCTCTTTTCAAGGATCAGGTCGATTTCGAGACCTTCAGTAAGTCTGATTTCCGCGCCGTAAAGGTCAAGGACTGCGTCGCTGTTCCGAAGAGCAAGAAGCTTCTGCAGTTCACGCTTGACGACGGTTCCGGCACGGACCGCACGATCCTTTCCGGTATTCATGCCTACTATGAGCCGGAAGAGCTGATCGGAAAGACCTGCATCGCGATCACGAACCTGCCGCCGAGGGCGATGATGGGCATCGAGTCCTGCGGCATGCTGATCAGCGCCGTGCACAAGGAGAGCGGAGAAGAGAAGCTCCATCTTCTGATGGTGGATCCGCATATCCCGGCTGGCGCGAAGCTGTACTAAACCTAATATAATTATACCGAGCATTCATGCGGGGCCTTCCGTTTCGGAGGGCCCTGTTTTTGTCTTTCTGGCGGTCTGATGCACCCGCTTGAGAAACGAATTCGGCTTAAAATCAGCTTTCTGTATTCAAATTCAATAATCCACTTCACAAACTCTAATATACATACATATTTGACAAGGAATGCCGGATGCGCCTGTAGAGGTGACGCTTGGCAATCCCGCTGGCGAGCGGCACAGTGTTTCATTTTCCTGAGATGTAAGGAAGCATTGACAGC
>CAMOZF010000049.1 GCA_946630765.1 uncultured Lachnospiraceae bacterium
TCTGTCCCGTCGCAACCGCCAGCGGCACGGCGACGCTTGCGAGCATGGAGACAAGGCTGCCGTTTGACATGAAATTGCTGAGCAGCCAGCCCGCCAGAAGAAAGATCAGTACCAAAATCTTAGAGTTCGCCATCGCCGGCCCGAAAATCCTCAGCAGAAAATCAATCACCAGGTCTCCCGCCCCGGAATTCACAAAGGCTCCGGCGATCGCAAGCGCGGCGCCAAGCGTAAAAAGCGCCGGCCACATCATATTCCGAAGCTCCGTTTTCATATCAACACAGCCTGTAAGAATCACGACAACCGCACCGGAAATGGAAATCAGCCCCAGATCCCAGCCAAAGGGCCGGACAATGAAAAGCACAACGACAACAAGAAAGACCGCTATTGCAATAATCCCATGCTTTTTGTCAACAGGAACTTCACTCTCTCCGTGAAGGACCTTTTTGACTGCCCGGTCCTCATCCAGATTCAGAACCTCATTCAGCTGGTCGCTTTTCTTACTGTGCACATCATGGGAAACCTCCGGGAAGTCAAACCATTTAACCTGTAGTCTATAGAGGAAAAACCAGTAGGAAAGCGCGACAGCCGCGAGAATGATCAGGGCAAACGGCGCTGTGGTGAAAAAGGAGAACGGCTGCTGCCCGGTCAGTTCCAGCACTTCAGAGGCCAGAAGCGGCGCGGTACTGCCGGCGAGACTCCCGGTTCCTCCGATCAGACCGCCGATCGCAAGCGGCATATAGATATGCTTTTTCTGAATTTTTCCCTTGCTGGAGCTCGCTACCGACGCGATGAACGGCATGAACATGGCAACCAGCGCGGTATTATTGGCAAACATGGATATCAGGCCTCCTGAGATCAGGATCATCACAAGGAACAGCTTTTCTCCATGCTTCGTAAGCCTGTTCAGCACATGCTCGAACTCCGTCACCATACCGCTGTCGATTATCGCGTCGATAATGATGACCATACCGAAGGTCAGAATCACCGGCGTCGACCCGAAGCAGGAAAAAGCTTCCTTAAAGGACGTGGCCCCGGCAAAAACCATGGCAAGCATCCCGAGCACCGTCACGAGAGCGACCGGGAACTTCTCGATAATGTAAAAAACGATGAGAACAGCGATGATAATCAGTGTAACGACGGCTTTATTCATGGGCAGTCCTCCTTATTCTTTTTAAACCCGAACCGGTCCGGGACACTGTGCTCCGGGCAGATCGCGAGTCTTTTTTTCATGGAAACGGCTGACGGCAGAAGCTGATACTTGATTTATGTGAAAACTCTACGGAACGAAGTCGGCATGTCGTCTTCAGGAAAAACGGGCAGAAAACAAGAGAGAGGGCAGTCAGCAGATATGGCTGCATCGAAGGAATCAGGCGAAAAAGGGCCTGGGAGATATATTCATAATACCGATTCCGGCGATTTTTTTCAAGAAAATTATTACGAAGAAACGGAAGAAATACGATACTGGGATTATCATTTACAGAAACGGAGACTTCATACCATGAATATTGCCAAGACCATTTACTCCTGCAAACATACGGAGGTCGACGTCGTGTACACCCCCGATATCGTATACGCCCATCGGGAAAGCGGAGACCTTACGATGCAGATTGTAAGTCCCATTGCCCCGGATCTTCCGAGAAAGGAAGAGAACTTGACCTTTAACAAAATGATGCCGGCCGCTGAGGTTTTTCAATGCTCCGTGGCCGGCTCTCTTTATACTCGTTTTATCACAGTCCCTGAAGACTTTCAGAATCTCGCGATCTCCTTCACGCCGTAATAGTGAACCTCCTGAATGTTTCCGAGGAGCGCGTGAACCGTGAGATCCGGCACTTCGTCACCGGCATAGATCACGATCTCGTCTCCGGCCTTTGTCTCCAGCACCAGCATGCCGTCCTCAAGAGAAGCATCCGTTTCTTCGCCGTTCACCAGCACATGAAGTGCGCCTTCTCCGAAGTCGCTGCGAAGCCTCAGCTCGCCGCCCTGCTCCGAGAATACTTTCGCAAACTTCGTCCGGTACATCTCACGTTCGGCCGTGACCAGGAAGGCGCCTTCCGTACGCATGGAAGCGATCGAGAGATTTGCCCAGGCGGGCGGTGTATTCTCGAAAAGCTTTATCACTCCGCCGTTACTCTGGATCGCCAGCTCCTGAATCGCAGCGATATAGCCGCATCCGGCTTCGATCGTGTTGCCGAAGCGAGGACCTTGCGAAAGGGTACAGAACCGTCGCCGGATGCTTATAATATGTTTCCCAATTTTTCATGTCCATATCAATAATCCAACCGCCTTGTCTGATGATCGGGTGACGTTTATGGCATAATAAAGTCCACGGGGCCGATTCCCGTGGACTTTATGAACTTAGTGATAACTTCCCCAGTTTTCAAAATCCCACTCATGCAGTGCTTCAGCTGGTTCATAATGGAAGAAATGTGATGGCTGCCCGAATAGAGATACGGCAGATGCATTCAGCTTTTCAGGTGAAAGATCATTCCACACACCTGTTTGAATTCGATCAATCAGGACTTTCAAAGATTCCAGAATCTCTGAGTCGGTAAAGTGGCAATGACCGGAGCTTCTCACCCACAAGACCCTCAAAAGGTCTTCATTCCCGCGCTTTTCCAATGTTTTTCTATAGGCATATTTACAGGATTCCGGGTCAACCTGGTCACCGATGTTCTCAAGATTGACGATCGGCCCATTGATCGTTCCGGAATAGCTCAGGATTTTTTCAGCTTTCCGCACGGCTTCCGGAGCGGCATGGATCCTCGGTGCGGCAGCGAGCGTTAGCAGATCCTCTTTCAGACCTTCCATACCCAGTCCTGCCGCTTCATACATTCCAAGCACGAAGTCTTTCCTGCCGCATCGTAAGAGAAGATCCTCATAATCTGTATGATCATTCCAGCTGAAAGGTCCGCCAACAAGCTGCTCGATCACATAAGAGCCAAAATTGAATTGAGCAAATTCAATACAGCCGAGAAGCTGCCGGAACTGTTCCTCGTAATCATCTGCTGCGGGTTCCGGTTTTCTCGGATCTGCCCATGCGGGAAGCTGCTCGATCGCGGCTGAAAGCGCCAGCCGGGCACGACCTTCAGGTCTTTCCTTCGCCTTTTCGACAATCAAATGCAGTTTCCTTTCCTCATCCTTAAGATCCCTGATGTATGCAAGGGTGAGCGGCTCATCGGGCTGAAGCAGTACATTCATAACAAACTTTCCATCCAGCTTGGAATTAATCGCTGCTATTTCACCTGACCCGCCACCTCCGTAGACAAGGGCTCCGGAGAAAACATCCGGTCGCATTTCCATACAGAATCTTCCGACAAACGCCCCTCTCGATCCTCCGACTGCAATGGTATAACGGGGTTCTCCATAAAACCCGGAAAAGGCGTTTCGGACGTCCACCAGCATATCAACTGCATCAGGGAATCGATAACCGACAGCATCTCTCCCTATTCCGCCGTAGGCATAGCCTTCCCTGAAATATGCAAGAAGACGTCTTTTGATCATTTCAGCCATCGGTCCTTCAGGCGTACAGTTCACAGTTCCGTCCAGATCAAGAAGCAGGATACCGTTCCAGTTTTCAGGCTTCAGAACTGTGCACCTTGTTCCGTCTTTCATCACATCAGATATTCTGAGTGTTTCTGTATCTCCAATCAATACTCGTTCCTGCTGATACATGAGTTCTCCTCTTCAACGCGTTATGGGCATATCTTTTTTATGCCCGTTCTTCTCCCGGATCGATCAGTCTGTCCGGGTTAAAACTGACGCGTACGCCGTGATATACAACCACTCCGCTTCGTCCCATGGGGCCGTCCATCATCTGAACATCTGCCGTTCCCGATAGAATGCGCCTGAAAATTTCGATGTCATCGTCCAGGTTCGTTTCCGGCATACTGATATTCACTGTACTCCCGCCATAACCGATATGGCCGTTAAAATTCCGGTCAAAACGGCTTTCCTGTTCCTTTACTTTAAGGAGCCCCTTCAAAGCGGTGTTAATGCTGGCGGCGCGTATTCCAAGGTTCGGATTGCAGGCATCGCCGGAGAAAAGGATCCTTGAAAACTCATCAATCAGCACCACTTCTCCCGGCGTATGTCCGGGTGTATGAATCACTTCCACACTTCTTCCGCCCAGATTGAAAACCTGGCCTTCCGCCAGTGGCTTCAGTTTTGGAAGAGTTCTCGGATAACGGATCTGTTCGGGTTTGATATCATAGGCGTCAAAGGACCCGAATTTCGCCATCATCTCAGGATAATGCTGAAGCATTGCAATATTCTGATCAAGCCGCTCCAAACTCACGCTTTCCCAATCTGCCGGATGAAGCCAGACTTCATCCCACTGGTCCATGGATGCCACATGGTCACCATGGCCATGAGTCAGCACAACGTCATAGGGGAGCGTACAAAGTTCATCCGCGATCTCCCGCATCGGATACATACCGCAGCCCGTATCGATAAGAAGTCCCCGCTCCGTTCCGACTAACATATAGCAGGTTGCCATGCCAAATTCATTGATTGCATACGTATGGTATGCTATTTCACTTACAATCGGTTTTGAAATACCCATGAATTCTCCTCCTTTTTATTTTACAACATACACAGAACCAATGATTCCTTCAGGACGTACAGCTATGGAAGGGCCGCCCAATTCCGGGATAATATGAAAACACATATGGATAAAGTTACAGATGACTTCGAAACTGTGATCGTCACCAGAAAACAGAACCGCAATATCGTAATGCTCTCCGAAAGCGCTTACCGGCGATCTTTCCGAATTCTGGTCTCGGAGGATTAACGAAAAAGACCGTCTGGTTTACCGGATTCAGGACGATGAAGTTCAGATCATTTCATGCAGATATCATTACAGCAGATAGCGCATCATCAGAAACGCGCCAGGTTCCGATCAGGAAAATCCTGATCGGAACCTGCGCGTTTCTGGCTTACACTTCATTGATCTCGTCAAAGAGCTCCCGTACGCCCTCGGCGATCACCTCGTCGCAGGCGCCGGCGCGGACCTTGCCGAACTGCTCGAAACAGTAGTGGTCAACGGAGGTCGCGTCGATGATATAGCCGACGGAGCGATCGACATGCGTTACGATCATTGTCTTGCTGTACGGCGAATTCTCGCGGCAGTATTTGCCGATCAGCGCATAGAGCTCCGCCGCGACACCGACGATCGCAACATCGCCGAGCACCATTTCCTGTACATAAAGCGGTACCGTACTTTCGGGATCCGGAACAGCCTTCGGCAGCGCCTCGCCCTCCTTTAAGGGATAAATGTGGTTTGTGATGTCATTGACCCACTGGCCGTTGAATTCCTCCTCGAATTTCTGCGCCGGAAGGTCGATCAGGGTCTGTCCGAACTTCATCGGCATGTTTTTGTTGTACTTATCAATCGAATTGATCGCCTTGCAGATGTCGACGCCGTGGCGCTGGCCCATGACCTTGATCAGGTTGTACTGCAGGCCCGGCAGAAGCTTCGACATATAGGGGAAGCCCTGCGCATCGTAGTCGCGGAGGCAGTACAGCTGCGGGTTCTGGTCGCCGGCAGCTTCCGAAGCCCAGAGGACCACCGTATCCTCACCGAAGCGATTTTCGGCGTATTCTTCCGCGACACCGGGAATATTGCCGGAGCAGCGTGTCTTGCCGTCGAAGTCCACATCAAAATATCCGAGTGTCGCGTGCATGCCGAAGCTGACGATTGCCGCGATCAGCCTGTCCGCTTCGTCGACGAATTTCATTGTATAGACATTGTGGTCGCAGTAGCCTTCCGGCTCATAGCCCTGCGTAAAGGTACCGTCCTCGCACTGCATATCGCGGTTTCCGTTCACATAGGAGCGGCCGATGCCGAAGCCGTAGCGCGCCGGACGCTTCTTCGAAACGGCCTCCTTCGAAGCTTCAACAGCCATATCGCAGACGAGGCTCATATAGGCGCGCCATTTCGCCTGATCCGAGGGATCCGGCGAGAAGCACATATCGCAGCCCGTATGGTTGTGGATCGCGGAGAACAGAATATGCTCCGCGGGAATGCCGCATTCCTCTTCGAGCCGCGGCTTCAGGCTCTTCGGATCCGGTACGCCGCCGAGGTCAAAGCCGACATAGAGCGCCTGGTCTTTTCCGTTGTCCATGACGATCGCTCGCACATAACAGTTCGTAAAGACACCGACGTAAGGATTGCCCGGCTGATAAGACGGGTAAGGGAACATTTCATCCGTGGGATTAATGAGGCGCTTCGCCGCGCCGACAAGTAAAGACATCGAAAAACCTCCTGTACAAGTGATACACCCATTGTACAGGAGGCTGAAACGCAAATGAATATTTTATTTCGCGTTTTTGGTTATTGAAAATCTATTATCTGTTCTTCTGCCTTACCCTCTCTCGAAATGCGCCGCGACATCCTTCAGATACTTCGTGATCGGCAGATGCTGCGGGCAGACCGACTCGCACTGCTGACAGCCGATGCAGTCGGAAGCCTTCCCCTTCTTCGCCGCGACCAGCTCGTAATTGGTGAAATTGATCGTCCAGCCCTTTTCGGCAAGATCTTCGCGCATGTCCTCGTTGTACAGCGAGAAATACTGCGGAATCGCGATGTTCATCGGGCAGCCTTCGGTACAGTAGGAGCAGCCGGTACAGGGGATCGCGATCTGGCTGTTGATCAGCTCCGCTGCCTTCGTGCAGAGCGCTTTTTCCTCTTCTGAAAGCGGCTTGAAATCCTCCATATAGCTCAGATTGTCTTCCATCTGAGACACATTGCTCATGCCGGAAAGCACGACCATGACATTCGGAAGGCTCGCAGCAAAACGGATCGCATAGCTCGGAACAGAAAGCGCCGGGTCATGCTCCTTGAAAAGCTTTTCCACGGATTCCGGAACCTTTGCAAGCGTTCCGCCCTTCACGGGCTCCATGACGATCACGGGCTTCTGGTGCTTCTCCGCGACTTCGTAGCAGCGCCGCGAACGGATCCATTCGCTTTCCCAGTCGAGATAGTTGATCTGAAGCTGGACAAATTCCGTCTCCGGATGCTTCGTCAGAAGCTCGTCGAGAAGCTCGGGCGTATCATGGAAGGAGAAGCCGATGTGACGGACAAGGCCTTCCGCCTTCTTCTCCTTCAGCCAGCCCCATACATCATATTTCTCGATTTTATCGAGCATGCTCTCTTCGATTCCGTGAATCAGGTAATAGTCGAAATATCCGGCGCCGGTCTTCTGAAGCTGCGCGTGAAGGATCTTGTCCCGGTCTTCAAATGAATTGTAGAAGCCCGCGTGCAGCTTGGTCGCAAGCGTGAAGCTCTCCCTCGGATAACGGTCCACGAGCGCGGCCTTTGCCGTCGGCTCGCTCGCGAAGGCATTGTACATCCAGGCGGTATCAAAGTAGGTGAAGCCCTTTTTCATGAACAGATCCACCATTTTCTTTACCTGCTCCAGGTCTACATCCGCCGGATTCTGGGGATCGAGATGCGGAAGCCGCATCAGCCCGAAGCCGAGTTTCTTTTCCGGTTTGAAATCAATCATTCATTTTCTCCTTTTTCGACGCAAGTTACTCGTCGAACGCTTCCCGCATTTCCCGGTAGGGATCGCACGCGAGTCTCGTCATGCCGTTGTTATCGAAGACCATCGTCTCCTTCTTTTCTGTCGTAAACGCAGGCCAGGGATATTTTTCTGTCGAGGGGTCACCGCTCCGCATAAACGCTGCCCAGGCATGCGCGTAGATCCGTGAAATCCAGTCGTCCTGGTCGCGCTGCACAATGCGCATCTGAAGCGGCAGATCACAGGTGTGGAAGGCAAAACCGTAACGGATATCATCGGGACGCGCGGAGTCGTAGGCGTTGCTGTACAGATAGACCGGTGCTTTGAACTCTTCACTGCCCTCACGCTCCATCGCGTGCGCGTAAGCGCCGCCGGCAAGCACGCCGTACAGCGAGGTGATCTTAACAAAGGTCTGGAACGGGGAATCGTTCTTGATATTCGCATCCCGGAATACCTTCACAATCTCCTGCACTTTTTCCCCGGAAAGCATCTTCTTCACCGGCGAGAACATGGCGCCAAGGCCGTTCTTTTCCAGTTTGTCACAGAGCCCTTCCCAGCTCATGGTCTCGTCAATCGGCGCGAAAAGGCCGCTCTCATCCTCGGACGCGCCGACAAGAAGCGGTATGTCCGCAGAATATGCCGCGTTTCCGAAGCGGTATCCGGAATCCGTGAGATCCGGAATATTGACATTGTCCGCCGTCGGGTTGAAGCCCATCGGCCCAAGGTTCTTCATGGCGTCCAGCAGCTTTTCAGCCGGGAGCTCAAGAAGCGCCTCCCAGTTATCACGCGTGAGGCCGAGATTCTGAAGCACAGTCTCCGTCTGCTTTTCAGCACGATCGATTGTATTCAGGCCGATCGGGCCGGAGCCGCTTTCCACAATCGCCTTGTGGAAAAGTCCCCTGGCCGCCGGCATCACCATAAGTGTGCTGACCTTCATGCCGCCGCCGGATTCGCCCATGATCGTCACATTGTCCGGGTCGCCGCCAAAGGCCGCGATATTGTCGCGCACCCATTCGAGCGCCTTCACAAGGTCCATCATGCCCGCCGAGCCGGAGCCCTTATATTTTTCACTGAGGCCGCCCAGATACAGGTAGCCGAAAATGTTCAGGCGGTGATTGACACCGACAACAACCACGTCCTCTTCCCGGCAGAAAGGATCCGCCGCAGCGACCATCGTGCCGGAGCCTGTCGCGAAGCCGCCGCCGTGGATATAAAATACCACCGGCCGCTTCTTATTATCTATGCCGGGCGTCAGCACGTCAAGCACCAGGCAGTCCTCGCCCTGTGTCTCCAGCTCTCCCGTCGAATTAACATCCTTTCCCTTGTAGTACGCCGCGATCGGCCCCGGATCGGCGCCGATCGAGACGCCGTTCTGCATGGCGTACGGCCCGTTTTTCGTGCAGTCTCTCGTGCCCTCCCACGGGATCACGTCCACAGGCTCCAAAAAACGGCCTTTTTCGCCCGCCGGGCCTGCATAGGGGATTCCCTTGAAGATTGCCACTTTATCCCTTGTAAAGCCCAAAATCCGGCCGTATTTCGTCATCACAACCGGTGCGTCGTCCGTCACTGTCCCGAATACCGGGCATCCGTATTTCTTATCCATGCGAAAACCTCCTGTACAATTGATATTTTTATTGTACAGGAGGTTGAAGCTCCGATGAATATTCTATTTCGCCCTCTTGGGTATTGAAAATCTGCTTTTCGTTTTTCTATATATGTCACTCAGAACATCGGTACCGGCTTGAAATCAATCACTCTTGCCTTCTTTTCTTCCGCGAGGATCCGCTCGGGCTTGTAGCACATGTTGAAGAGCTTGCCGTCCGCGCGCTCGATCGGGCTGTTGCCGTGCTTTGCCGCGTAGATTGCCGTGCGTCCGTGGAAGCCCTGAACCTCCTCTTTGTCGTCGGTTCCCGCAATGACCCGGGCACAGAGCTCGATGCCTTCATCGATCACCGTCGGAGGCAGCACCTGATGTCCGCCGTACATCATATC
>CAMOZF010000050.1 GCA_946630765.1 uncultured Lachnospiraceae bacterium
GCAGCTGAATTTCCTCTCGGTGGAAGAGGGACATTTTGACGAGAACGGTACCTGGGTCGTCGATTTTATCCGGAACGGCGACGAGACAAACTTCACCCAGTACTCTGCCTTCGGCAATGTCATCAGAGTGCGCCTGAATCCGAATACCGGCTGCTGAGAGAATATTTTTTGAAAAAAACGGAAAAAATCTAAAACCTTTTTCCCTTTTCCTGCGTCTAATGAACAGGAAGAGGGAAAGGAGGCGGAAAAAGTCACAAAAAAAGTAAAAAAATGGGCGTTGAAATGCTTGAAAAACTACAAAAACAAGGCTATAATAAATCAATATAGTCTGTGAGAATCCGCGTGATTCCGAGAGAAAAGAAAAGGGAAGGGCTGAGAAAGGAGAAAAGTATGGCACAGGTAACTGATTTCAAGTGCAATAACTGCGGAGCGCCGCTTATTGTACCGAAAAACGCCAGAAAGGTCATTTGTCCGTATTGCTATACGGAATGTAACGTTGAAGGCAATGTTGTAAATGCAGAAGTTCTCAATAAGGAAAATATCGCCGGCGGTCTCGTGCACTGCGTATCGGACGCCATGATTCAGAAGGCGATCCTCGATGCGGTGGCGAAGTCCGAATCCATTCCGCTTGACGTCTATGACAACATGCAGATCGTAAGCGTCAAACGTGTGGCGATCCCCTGCTTCTGGTTCGACAATGTCAGCGGCACGGGAACCTGCAGCTATGAGCGCGGCATCGACCGTGAACAGCAGGTCATCAAGGGCAGCGGCGAGAATCTCCGCTCCGAGACCAGAGTCGTCACGGAATGGACCCCGCAGAGCTTCAGCGTCAATGCATCCTACGACTTCATCGTATCCGGTAATAAGGAATATGAGAGCGCGCTGAACAATATGTACATCTCCGAAGTGGATCCGGACGTCGTCGATGTCGACGAGATGGATTTCGGCGCAGATGTTCAGATCCTGCCTTTCAACAATCCGGAAGGTACGGCATTTAACCGTCAGGTTAAGCCCTTCATGGAGGGTATCCTTCAGAACCGGGCAGCGGATCAGCTTCCGAGCGACGGCAAATACCGCAATGTCTCCTTTGCCGGCGCAAGTGTTCACAGAGATACCGTGAAGAGAATCATGGTCGGTCTGTATCACATCACCTACACTTACGGCGGAGAAACCTACACCCTGTATCTGAATCACGACGGCTCCAGCAGCTGCTATGACAAGATCCCGGTGGATCCCGCGAGAAAGGCTCAGATCGAGCAGAAGCAGGCGGAAATCAACGCGATGCGCGCAAACGTCGGCGGCCTGAAGGCAGCCAGCATCATCGGCTTCATCCTCGGCGGCATCCTGACCTTCAGCGGCATGGTTTCCTGCGGCAACAGCAAAGGCGGCGCAGCGGCAATTCTTCTGATCCTTGGCCTTGGCCTGATTGGCGGCGCGATCGTTGCAACCGTCTTCAAATCCAAGAAGAATAAGGCAGTCGCGGCGGACAAGGCCCGCGCACAGGAAGCGCTTGAACAGTTCAAGTATCAGGTCGTGATTGCAAGGAACAACTTCGAAGCCTCCGGCCGCAAGCTCAACGGTCTTGAAGCATTCAGTTTTGACCAGAATGACAACGGCTACGGCTATTGATTGATATAAGCAGTCAGCATGATTTGAAAACTGCCTCTGATGGAACGCAAACGGGAAGTCAGAGGCAGTTCATGAAAGAAGGGAAACACTATGGCACTATTTGACAGAAATCCAAATGAATCCGCATATGTTCACGGAAAGAAACACTTCCTGGACGTGATCAAGAATAACGGCCCCGAAGGCATGATCATCTGGCGGGTGCCGGAGGAAGACTTCAATACGAATTCCGTCCTGACGGTTATGCCCGGCGAGGCGGCGATTTTCATCAATAACGGCGTGATCGAGCAGGTCTTTGAGAATGGCCGCTTCCAGCTGAATACACAGAACTATCCGTTCATCAGCCGCTTAAGAAACGCTTTTTCGGGCGGTATCTCCACCTTTAACTGCGTGGTGTACTTTGTCCGTACCGCTACGAGCTTTGAAATCAACTGGGGAACGCCTTCCCCGATCCAGGTCCGTGACAAGCTCCTCGGGATTGCGACCAAGCTGCGCGCCCGCGGCGCATACCGTATCACGATCGGCGATCCGGCGGTATTTCTCACAAAGCTTGCCGGAAATGTTCAGGCAGTTTCGCAGCAGCAGGCATTAAACCGGTATTTTGCAAATGAATTCATGAGCAAGATCAAGTCCACGATCACCCAGGTGCTCAATAACTGGGAAGGCGAGCTTCTCGGCATCGAGTCCCAGATCGGGGAACTGGAAGAGGCGATTCAGCCGCAGCTGGAGCCGCCCTTTGCGGAGTACGGCCTGAAGATGCTGAAGTTCTCGATCGCCGCACTGGATATCGACGACGACGAGCTGCGCCGCAGATACGATGAGATCGGCATGGACGCGATCGGCAAAATGAGAAATGCACAGGCCGACAAGAACGTCATGGGCATCCTCGGCGACGACTGGGCACGCCAGCAGCAGGTGAACATCATGACCAATCTCTCGCAGAATACCGGCGGCGGAGCAGCTGGCGCAGGCGCGGGTCTTGGCATGGGCATCGGCGCGATGGGCGCTTTCGGCGGAATGTCTCAGCAGATGTTCCAGCAGCCGGGCGGCGTTGCAGGCTATCCGCAGCAGGGCTATCCGCAGGGTTATCCGCAGCCGCAGACCCCTCCGGCCCCGCAGGCTCCCGCACAGGATGATCCGATGGAAGTCCTCGGCAAACTGAAAAAGCTTCTGGACGCAGGCCTGATCGAGCAGTCCGAGTATGACGCCAAGAAGAAAGAAGTGCTTGCAAGACTGTAAAAGGAGGCTTGAATTATGAAAAAAACAGTACTGACAATCCTTCTCGGGCTTGTCTTTCTGGCAGTATTCAATGTAATCTTTTTCGTGCTGACCGGACCGGAGCGCCTGGCAGCGATGTGGATCTCCTACGCGTTTATCCATTTCGCCTACATTATGTTCTGCGTGACGCCCTTCCTTGTCCGCAGAAGCTCGGCCGCGACGATTTTCGGCCTTTCGATCGGCCTTGTGTCGATGGTGTATTTCATCGTTGAGCTGATTGTCGGCATCGCGTTTATCTTTATCGATTTTCAGTCGATCAAGACGCCGCTGATTGTGCATGTGATTATCACGGGCATTTATCTGACGCTTCTTCTGATCGTGCTGATCTCCAACGAAAAGACCGCGGATGACTTGGCGGTCGCTGCGGAGGAGACGCAGTTCTTCAGAACAGCCGCGGCGCGCGTCAAGGTCCTGATCGACAGAGTTTCGGACCCCGAAGCGAAAAAGGCGGTGGAAAAGGCCTATGATCAGCTGAAGTCCAGCCCGATCAAGTCTTCTCCGATCGTCAAGAGCGTGGAATCCGAGATGGAGTCGATGGTGCTTCGCCTGGAATCCGTTGCGGGCTCTGACAACAAGGAGAATATTATTCAGACGGCTTCCGCGATCTGCGACCTTTCCGCCCAGCGGAAGGAGCTTCTGAAGAGTATCCAGTAAGCAGAATTCAATGATTTGACTGCCGGTGTGTGGGTTTTCCGCATGCCGGCTTTTTTGTGACTGTTTTATCCGAGGAGGTCTGGAGGCGAAGCCTCTCTGACCTCCTACATGAGAAATGCAAAGCATTTCGAATGGAGTGCTGAATAGTACCCATTTTTTTTCGTAGAGGCTATTGACAAATCGGGAAACTGTGATATTATAAACATATGAACAATCGTTCAAATGTTCAAACGACTTGCGAGGTGATTGGATGCAGCTGGAAAATTTTGAGCGCTGTGAAGTCAATGAGATTCACCAGGATCTGGTGGATAAGGTCATGACGGAGATGCCCGACGAGGATACCCTGTACGAGCTTTCGGAGCTTTTCAAGGTGTTCGGCGACTCGACGAGGATCCGCATCCTTTATGTACTGTATGAAGCGGAGGTCTGCGTCTGCGATCTTGCGGAGGTTCTGCACATGTCTCAGAGCGCCGTCTCCCATCAGCTGAAGAATCTCAAGAGCGCGCGGCTCATTAAGTCGCGCCGCGTCGGCAAACAGGTTTTTTATTCCCTGTCGGACGACCATGTAGCCACGATCATTTCGATGGGCCGCGAACATATCGAAGAGTGAAGGAGCTTACACCATGAAAAAGAAATTCAATCTGGACAACCTTGACTGCGCGAACTGCGCCGCGAAAATGGAAGCCGCGATCAAGAAGCTCGACGGCGTGACCGACGCCTCGGTCAATTTCCTGACCCAGAAGATGTCGATTACCGCGGACGATGACCGCTTCGACGAGATCATGCAGGAAGTCGTCAAGTGCATTAAGAAGGTCGAGCCGGACTGCTCGGTCATTATGTAAGTTTGAGGCTGTTATAATACAGGTGTCATGTCGAGCGATCCGGGTGCGCGCGAGGGGACCCGCCGCGTAAGCGATGGGCGTGCGGTTGGAGGCGAGTCGAGACATCCCATCCGGGACGACATACGGAGAATAAGCATGTCTAAGAAACAGAAAAGGACAATGGTTCGGATTATCATATCATTTGTCCTTCTTATCGTGTTGATCATTCTTGAAAAAACAGGGGTTTTATCCTTCCTTTCGGGGAAATGGTACGCGTTCATCCCCTTCCTTGTTCCCTACCTTCTTGCGGGCTATGACGTCATCCTGAAGGCGGCGAAAAATATCGCCCACGGCCAGGTCTTCGACGAGAATTTCCTGATGATGATCGCGACCTTCGGCGCATTTTTCGTCGGCGAATACGAGGAGGCGGCCGGCGTCATGATCTTCTATCAGGTCGGCGAGCTGTTCCAGAGCTACGCGGTCGGAAAGAGCCGCAGATCGATTTCTGCGCTTCTCGACATCAGCCCGGAGTACGCCAATATGGAGATCGACGGCGTGCTTCAGGAGGTGGATCCGGAGGATGTGCACCCGGATGATCAGATTGTCATAAAGCCCGGCGAGCGGATTCCGCTGGACGGCGTGGTAATTGAGGGGCATTCGATGATCGACACCTCGTCTCTTACGGGCGAGTCGGTGCCGCGTTCTGTCCGGGAGGGCGAGAACGTGATCTCGGGCTGTATCAACGGATCGGGGACGCTTCTTGTGCGCGTCACAAAGGAGTACGAGGATTCCACCGTCGCAAAGATTCTGGAGCTGACGGAAAATGCGAGCTCAAGAAAATCGCCGGTCGAGAATTTCATCACCCGCTTTGCGAAGATTTATACGCCGGCCGTCACAATTGCGGCCGTGCTTCTGGCGGTGATTCCGCCGCTGTTCTTCCACGCGCCCTGGTTCGAATGGATTCAGCGTGCCTGCACCTTCCTCGTCATTTCCTGCCCCTGTGCGCTGGTCATTTCCGTGCCGCTCGGATTTTTCGGCGGCATCGGTGCGGCCTCGCGGATCGGTGTCCTCGTGAAGGGCAGCAACTTCCTTGAAACGCTGGCCTACGTGAAGACGATGGTATTTGACAAGACCGGAACCCTGACGAAGGGCGAATTCCGCGTCCAGGAGCTGATGCCGGCGCCCGGTGTGAAGGAAGAGGAGCTTCTGCGCCTCGCCGCCGCGGCAGAGAAGTATTCGGAGCATCCGATCGCGGAAGCGCTCCGAAGCGCCGAGATCGAGAGCATCCATCCGGCGGGAGCGAAGGAACGCGCGTCTGAGATCGCGCTTTCCGACATCAGCGACGCGAGAGAATATGCCGGGAAAGGACTTTCCGTCCTGGTTTCGGGGCAGCGGATCTACGCCGGAAACGCCGCGCTGATGCAGGAAGCGGGCATTTCCTTTACGGAAAATGACGCGGCCGGAACGGTCGTATACGTCGCGAAGGATCAGCAGTTCCTCGGAAGCATTGTGATCGCCGATACCGTGAAGCCGGAGGCCCGCGAGGCGATCAGCGCCCTGAAGAACGCCGGCATCCGGAAGACCGTGATGCTTTCCGGCGACCGGAAAGCCGCGGCCGAAAAGGTCTCTGCGGATCTTGGGATTGACTGTGTGTATTCGGAGCTCCTGCCGCAGGACAAGGTGGCGAAGCTTGAGGAAATTCTTCTTCAGGAGAACGGAAACGGCAGAACCGCCTATGTCGGCGACGGCATCAACGACGCGCCGGTGCTTTCCCGCGCGGACGTCGGTATCGCGATGGGGTCTCTGGGGTCGGATGCGGCAATCGAGGCCGCGGACATTGTCCTCATGGACGACGATGTGACGAAGATCAGCCTTACCGCGCGCATTGCCCGGAAAACGCTCCGGATCGTCCGGGAGAACATCTGGTTTGCGCTCCTTGTGAAGTTCGCCGTCCTGATTCTCGGCGCCTTCGGTTTCGCCTCGATGTGGCTCGCAACCTTCGCCGACGTCGGCGTCGCAGTCCTCGCGATCCTGAACTCGATGCGCATGCTGCACGGACGCCGCTCTTGATAAAGTAATGGTTGCCAAGCACCTGATTTTGTGATAGTATGATAAACGGGACCTGATCGGGATTTCAGGCCCCGTTTGTGTTACTGTTCAGCGCCACGATAAAAACAAAGAAAATCCAGGATGGAACGCTTGCGTTACAGACTGGCTTTCTGTGTTCTCATGTAGGAGCTGAATAGTTATATGGCTTTAATCATTATAGAGAGAGGGCTTGCACACAGCATGAACAAGGAAAGACCTGCCTTCCTGAAACGGTTTATCGGGGACAAAGGCTTCTATAAAATGATTCTCGGGGTTACCGTTCCGATCATGATTCAGAACGGTATCTCGAGTTTTGTCAATATGCTCGACAACGTCATGGTCGGGCGCATCGGGACCGAGCAGATGTCGGGCGTCTCGATCGTGAACCAGCTGATCTTCATCTATTTTTTGTGCATTTTCGGCGGAATGGGCGGAATCGGCATTTTCACGGCGCAGTACTACGGCAATAACGATCAGGAGGGCGTGCGTGCGACCTTCCGCGCGAAGCTGTGGCTCGGCGTGATCCTGACCGCGATTGCGTTTATTGTGCTGCGGGTTTTCGGAAGCAATCTGATCGGCCTCTTCCTGAATGAAGGCTCGGAGACCGGCGATCTCGCGGCAACGCTGCGCTACGCTGAAGGCTATATGCAGATCATCTTCATTTCCTTCCCGGCGTTTCTCGTGCTTCAGGTGTACGGCTCGACCATCCGCGCCTGCGGCGAAACGGTTCTTCCGATGAAGGCGGGCATCGCGGCCGTACTGACGAATCTGGTCTTCAACTATCTGCTGATCTACGGTGTAAATATCGGGGGAACGCAGCTGATTCCGTCTCTTGGGGTCAACGGTGCGGCGATCGCGACGGTCATTTCCCGCTATGTGGAAATGGCAATCATCGTCATCTGGGCGCATACGCATAAGAAAAAGGCCCCGTACATCGTCGGCGTCTACCGGACGCTCCGTGTCCGTGGCTCGCAGCTCAAGAGCTTTGCAATCAAGGGCACGCCGCTTCTTATCAATGAGGCGCTCTGGTCCATCGGAACCTCCTTCCTCGTTCAGTGCTATTCGACGCGCGGGCTGGATGTCATCGCGGCCTTCAATATCAGCAACACGATCAGCAACATGTTCAGCATTGTCTTCTTCTCGATGGGTGACGCGGTCGCTATTGTGGTCGGGCAGCTTCTCGGGGCCAACAAGATCGAGGAGGCGAAGGATACGGACCGGAAGATCATTGCCTTTGCGGTATTTTTCAGTTTGATCACGGCGATTCTGATGGCCTCGGTTTCCTGGCTGTTCCCGCATATCTACAATACGAACGATTCGGTGCGGCAGCTCGCGACGATCCTGATCATCTGCTATGCGGCATTTTCGCCGATGATGGCATTCTGCCACTGCACCTATTTCACGCTCCGTTCCGGCGGCAAGACGATTATCACCTTCCTTTTTGACAGTGCCTTTACCTGGGTGGTCAGCGTGCCGATCGCCTTTGTGCTGAGCCGCTTTACGAACCTGCCGGTGGTCGCGATCTACTGCTTCGTGACCGGCGCGGACATTATCAAATGCATTATCGGCTTCGTCCTCGTGAAAAAAGGCGTCTGGGCGAAGAATATTACGGAAGATATTTAAGGAGGCCCGAATGACGGAAGAGTCAAGGGAATCAAGAGAGAGCCGCAGAATCGCGCGCATGCTCCGCTACCCGGCGGTTCTTCTCGCGGCAATCATGGTCGTGACGCTGGTGACGATATTTGCGACGCCGGCTGCGGCGGACGCGGAGCTCACATTTTCACATGATTATGAAACCGCAGAGCCGGTTGACGAGAAGGTCGTGGAGGAGCTGCTTTCGCTGCAGGATGTGGAAGCCGGGGAACGCGTCTCGGAGATCGCAAGCGTCGAGGAAAGCCGGAAAGAGGTGATCCGCCAGTCGATCGCCGCCTCCGAGTCGGAGTCGCTGTCGATTGCGATGGAAGAGCAGTCGATTGCCGAGTCCGAATATGAATCCTCAGTTGCGGAATCGATCGCCGAATCAATCGCCGAATCGAGCGCGATCGCCGAGTCGGAAGCACTGCAGGCGCCCCTTCAGGGCTCGCATCTTCAGGCGCAGCAGGTGGTCTACAACTGCGACGATACGGATATTCCGTACCTTCGGCGGCTGTTCTCCTACTGTATCGTCATCGGCAATTCACGCGCGAAAAACGCGGTCGACTGCGGCATCATGACGGAGACCGAGGTGCGTTATATGAGCGGCGCGCCGGTTGAGCGGATCTGGCCGATGGCGCACGAGATCGCCTACATGTATTATCCGAAGACGCTCTTTATTGTCGGCCTGAATGATATCGGCTATTATGACGGAAGCAATGAGCGCTTCTACCAGGATCTCTACGGGATGATCCAGGACTACAAATCGATCAATCCCGGAACGATTTATCTGCAGGAAATCCTGCCCTGTCCGGAGGAGGCGCGGCCGTATTTCTACCGCTTCTTCATGATCCCGGACTTCAACGCCAGGATCCGTCAGGTCTGCGACGAGCTGGGCTGCATCTACGTGTCGGCGACGCCCTACGCGGATTTCAAGTACATCAATTCAGAAGATCACGCGCACTACGGGAAGCCCTTCTATTTCCTGTGGGCGCAGACAATGGCCAGTCAGATGCACCTCTGGGAGGACATGGCCGGCCTCGGTTACGATATTCCCTACGCGCTTCCCGTGGACGAAGAAGGCAAGCTCCTTCCCTGGGCCGCGGAACCCGCGCAGTGATGGCTGAACTCGCCTCGGGATGGGGTTCCTTCTTCGGTAACGACCAAGTTACGCTCAGAAGGAACCCCATAACCCTCGGCTCGGGGCTGTCGCTGTCGGGAAAGCAAAACTCGCCTCAGGATGGGGTGTCCGCTTCAGTAACGCTTCGAAGTTACTTCAGCGGACACCCCATT
>CAMOZF010000051.1 GCA_946630765.1 uncultured Lachnospiraceae bacterium
ATCGCGTAAGCCGAGAAGCTTTCGGTATTGAAGGATACCGTATTGCCGTCGGTTTCTGCGGAAAGGATCTCAGGGGTTTCCTTCTTCTCTTCGTCTTCCCTGAAGTGAATGACTTCGAAATCTTCCGGGGTGTCATTTTCCTGAAGGAGTTCTACAACGACGTCTACCGGTGCTTCCGGCTGAAGGTGTGCGCCCTTCTGATCGACGATTGTGATGTCGAAGATCCGGGCAAATGCGAGGCTTTCCTGAGAAAGTGCCTCAAGAGAAGCGCTGTAGTAAGCTTCGTAAGCTTCTCCGAGAAGCTCGGTGACGGAAAGCGCTGCGCCTTCCGGGATCTTCGCTTCTTCGGTGACTGCGACGCGGACTCTCACGTCGTATCCGTATAAAGCTTCCAGCGTTCCGCAGAAGTATGCGGGGGCTTCTTCGGTTTCTGCAGTTTCTTCTGTGTTTTCGATGGCTTCGGTTTCCCCGGTGCTTTCTGCAGCTTCGGTTTCCTCTGCATGGGTTTCTTCGTTCTTAACTTCTTCAACAGCCGTTTCAGCGGCCTCGCTGCTTTCCACGATTTCTTCTGTATCTGTTTCGGCGGCTGCCGTTTCTGTCGCCTGGGTTTCTTCAATATTTTCGATGACCGCTTCTGTCTCTTCCGTCACGATGTCGCCGCCATCCGCAATGTTTTCTTCTTCGATCACTTCGGGAAGGGTTTCAGCAGGAAGATTTTCTTCACTCTGAGCGATATCCATGCCGGCGGTCTTCTCTGCCGTATCCAGCTCCAGGGTAATCGCCGGAAGGATCATCAGATAGGTTGTAACAAAAATCATTACGGAAGAAAGCACAACAAACGCGGTGTGCTTCAGTCCTATTCTTCTCTTTCTGTTTGCAGCCTTAGTAGTTTTCATTTTCTCTCCTGTTTTATTTGTAAAAGATTGACAATCTTTTAACAATTATATTTTATCATGCACCGAAATTGCTTTCAAGTACTTCACATTTTTTTCACACGCAAGTCTTACTTGCTTTTCTGATTCCTATTATAGACATGGGCCATCATATAAAGCGTCAAAAAAATCAAAAGCTTGCGGTTTTCGCATGTTTTTTTATGACTTTTATTGACGCCGCGTAAAATATATGTAACCGTTCAGCTCCCTGGATAAAATGTCAAAATCGCGGATGGAACGCTTGCGTTCCAGACCGATTTGTGACGATTTTATCCGAGGAGGTCTAGAGGCGAAGCCTCTCTGACCTCCGACATGAGAAATGCGCAGCATTTCGAATGGGGTGCTGAATAGTTACAAATTTATAAAGAAAATGTGCTCGTGTTGGACATCTGTCGGACAGTTTGTGGCAGGCTTTACGAAACAGATCCGGAACCTGAACAAATGGCTTCAGAGCAACAGGGAGATTTTCCATAAGGCCGTCAACACCCAATCCCCCGAATATAAAAAAGCTGTGAAAGAATATCGGCACAGGCTCGAGGTCTCGATGAACCGCGTGTCGGATTATCTGGACAAAAAGAACAGGGATTTTGAGCGGAACGGAAACAGACGTGACGATCCGGACAATCAGAAATGGGAGCAGCGCAGAATCCGCACCGCCCTTCACAGCTTCGACACCCTGAAGATGCTGCAGGGCAATAAAAAGCAGTCCGAAGCGCAGGCTCAGCGAAATGAAAAGCTCGAAGGCTACAAGGATACGCTCCTCTCCCTGCCCAGCCGGGCAATCTTCGATGCGGACAACAATCCCAAAAAGGCCGAACAGGGAGGAATTTCGCTGTAAAGATACCGACGCACAAAGAGAACCGCACCAGGTGGCGCGGTTCTCTTTGTTTATGTTTATGACATTCTGTATTCAGCCAAGAGGCGATCGGCAATTACAACATATCCGTACCCTGTCGGATCTGCTTTTCGGATCGTCTTAAGCAATATAAGATCCTTCTGTGTCAGCTTCTCCTGTTTGTACTGATCAGGATGATCGATTCGCTCAAACGGAGTTTCCGTCAAAAGACATGCAGCCATACACAGCACTTTCGGAGCCATTCTTACCGCAAGTTCCATACTAAAGCCAGGGGTAAAAATATGCTGCTGTACATCCCGTGTTCCTTTAAGGTAATGCGGAAAATCATCTGCATCACTTTTTCCTCTTGAACAGATGCATACGGCAGCGCGAATTGTATCCTGAAGCACGTCCCTCACAGTAATTGTGAGCTCCCTGTATGATATTTCTGCCGCAGCAATGGCGTTATAGGTCTTTATGACACAGTCAAAGTCTGAAATTTCATCGATCAGCGTACACACATCATAGAACTGCTTTATCACTTCCATATCTTTGCCTGTGCCAAGAGGAATTCCTGTTGTGTGCGGGGCAAATGCAGTCAGTTTATCTCCCAGTACGCAATCCAAAGACGGCATCGTGACCAGAAGATTCTCTCCTTCTGTTATAAGCAGGTCATTGCATATTTCCTTCTGAATCAACTTCTCGTAATGATTCTCTTCAAACAGAACATCCAGAAGAATATATAAAGTATCTCCGGCATTAATCGGAGAATCGTAAACGAATTTGAAATGTCTTTTCTCGATCTTTCCTCTTTGCTTCCGTTCCTGTTCGCCGCCGCTTTTGAAGGGAAATATGACAGATGCTTTACGAATGTATTCATCAATATCCGTCCCGGGATCAACAACAATGTCAATGTCCGTGGATAAACGCATCGGTTTTGACAGAAGCAGCATGAGACTGGTTCCGCCTTTGAAAGTAAATTTCAAGCCAACATTCACCAATGCTTCCAGCAAGCCGAATGCAAAGAGTGCCCGCTCGATCAGAACCGGATCCCGCCGGCTTTCATTCTGGAGTTGCCGGATATGGGCCTCATTATAGTTTTCCCTGCTGATCATAACTGTTCCTCCAGAAACTTCGAAGCGTAAAGCTTCAGGACCTCTTTCAGCTTATTCTCTGCGCCTTTTCGTCTGGCATAACGCCACATGGTTTTTGTATCGATCAGGTATTTCTCGTTTACATCTTCATATAAACCAGCAAGCTCTTCCTGCGGTACGATCTGACTGAGGAGCTTATCCGCAGCAATATCGACAAGTATTTTTTCAATGCGTACATGCCACTGCGTCTCCTGCCCTTTCGGTGATTCGGAAGGCAGTCTTCCGACAACGATGCCATTATCTGTAATATATCGATAATACTCATCCGCGGACGGTTTTAAAAGGACACGGCCGGGATAAAGACGACGCAGGGTATCAAACACGAAATCAACAAGATCATTCTCCACGGAGACAAAAATAGCATTATGGGCAATCTGATGATTGATGAATGTGTTCAGCTGGACCAGCTCAAAGATTTGAAAGAACGCCTCCGGGTATTCTTTCAGCACTTCATCTGCAATATGACAAGCTTCCTCAGAATACCGGTAACGATAAGCCGCTTTCGTCTTTGCGGTTGTATATTGATTGCGGCCCATCCGTTGAATCATTCCATTTGAAAGGCTTTTTCTCAGTGCGTATACAGCCTGTTCTTCAGAAGCGCCCGAATTCAGGTCCTTATACGCATCTATGTAATCCTTTCTGGAAAATGATTCCCTTTGTATTATCCTGGGTGAGATCTGCTTCGAATCGAACACTTATCGCCTCCACATTTTCGCCATTTCGGCAGTAAATCGCGTTTTCTGCCGTAATGGCGTTTATTATAAACCGATGGCATAAATAAATCAAGTTCATTCCGGCAGTATATTTATTTTTCTGCCGTTGTGGCGTATCAAAATGAAATTTCGGTTTCTCTTATTGTTGATAAGCAGCCGGTTTATGGCTGGGTTTAACAAAAAAGCAGTTTATAAAAGGACCTCTAAATAGATTCGTATCCTGTCTTCTATTCCGAACTGCTTTCCGTATTTCAGGAGCTTTCTCGTATTGGGATGATCCGAGAAGTATTTTTTAATTGCTTCGGAATACAATTGCGTATCTATGTCTTTTCGGCTACGGATCAGATCGCAGATGCAACGCTCTTTATCATACAGCCTCACCTTGTTTCCCATGGGTGTCACTGTTTCGGCAGAGCCGATCTCATACAGGTCTTTTCGGACATAGTGGACGCTAAGATCCAGAAGACTCTTTCGGATCCGTGACATATTTGTTCCGGAAGGGACCGTCACATCGAGATGATTTGGAACACGGTCAGACATTCCCCAAAGGTAAAGTGCTGTACCATATGAAAACAAAAGAACATGACTCCGGCTTTGAAGGATCGCGTATTCATCTGTAAGTGAATCAGGAAGAGCATAACGACCATGCCCGGTACGAATCAGAAGTAGTTTATCTACATAACTCTTCAAATGTACGCGACTGATTCCAGCTTCTTCAAGCTGTTTGGTTGTAAAACAACCATCATTCGCTTCCGCTATTGAATATATTTTATCCCAGATGTCAGACATGAATAAATCTCCCTGCTCTTACATTCGTGCTTATGTTTTATCATATTCAAGCGCATATGTAAATCATTTTCTAAACAAAAACCGTCCTCGCAAGCAAAGACGGTTGTATTCATACATGTTTTTTGGGTTTCATTCTATCAACATCGCATCGCCAAAACTGAAAAACCGATATCTCTCTTTCACGGCTTCCTTATACGCGTTCAGGATATTTTCCCTTCCCGCAAGCGCCGAGACGAGCATGACGAGCGTCGACTGCGGAAGGTGGAAGTTCGTGATCAGGGCATCGAGGATCTTAAAGCGGTAGCCGGGGTAGATAAAGATCTCCGTCCAGCCGCTGCACTCGTGAAGTCTGCCGTTTTCGTCGGCTGCGGACTCGATCGTGCGGCAGGAGGTTGTGCCGACGCAGATCACCCGGTGACCGGATTCTTTGGTGCGGTTGATGAGATCCGCCGCTTCCCGGGAGATCATGTAGAATTCGCTGTGCATGTGGTGCTCTTCGATCGTCTCGACCTTGACCGGCCGGAAGGTTCCGAGTCCTACATGAAGGGTGACCTCGGCGATGCCGACGCCCTTCTCGCGGATCCGCTGAAGAAGCTCCTCCGTGAAATGCAGGCCTGCCGTCGGCGCGGCGGCCGAGCCGTCGTGCTTTGCGTAGACGGTCTGGTAGCGGTTTTTGTCTTCAAGTTTGTGTGTGATATAGGGAGGAAGCGGCATTTCGCCGAGCGCGTCCAGCACCTCCTCGAATATGCCGTCGTAGGAGAACTCGATCAGGCGATTGCCTTCCTCCACGACGTCGATCACCTTTCCCCGAAGCTTCCCTTCACCGAAGACGATCTCCGTGCCGATCCGGCACTTTTTGCCGGGCTTTACCAGCGTCTCCCAGACCTGATCGCTTTTCCTTTTCAGAAGAAGCACCTCGATCGCGGCGCCGGTTCCTTCGCGGACGCCGTAGAGGCGCGCGGGAATCACGCGGGTGTTATTCAGCACGAGACAGTCGCCCGGCTGCAGCTCGTCGATGATATCGTGAAAGACGCTGTGCCGGATCGCTCCGGTATTTTTGTCCAGAATCATCAGGCGCGAATCGTCCCGCCGAAGCAGCGGGTCCTGCGCGATCAGTTCTTCCGGAAGTTCATAGTCAAAATCTTTTACATCCATGATAAGATAACTCCAATATAAAATCTGCGTCCTCATTATAGCACAGCTTCCCCGCTTCCATCAATGCAGAGAAAAAATTATTCACAAAATGTGAGGCCCGAAAAAACTGCCTCAAAAGGCCCTGAAAGCCTGAATTCTGCCGGATTCCGGGTGGGACTTTTGCACATTGTCCACAGATTTCACATAATAGAATCTTGATAACTCCCCGGGAAGCACCTGCCAAAAGGCCCGAAAATGCGGCATTTTCGGGAAAAGACCTCATTTATCCACTTTTTCCACAGTATCCACATTGAATTATCCCCTTTTCGGACTTTTCGCGGCATCTTTTCTTTTTCTGTTTTTATGATATACTGGGGAGCGTAAGAACACAGGACCTCACACAGCTTGCGTAACTTTCAGACGGTTCTGTGCAGGAAGGAAGCAGGATGAAAAAGATTTCGCTGCGTACCAGGGTTTCCCGTAAGTATCTGGAGATCCCGGTCGATTTTATTGATGAATATATGCCTCAGGCGCCCGAGGGCGCTTTAAAGCTGTACCTTTATCTTCAGCGCTGTTCTCTGGACCCGTCTATCCTGCTGTCCGTGTCCGATATGGCGGACCTTTTTGACGTGACGCCGAAGTCTGTGATCCGCAGTCTCAGCTATTGGGAGGACTGCGGCCTGCTGTCGCTGGAATATGACGGGGACGAGCTCTCCGATATCACGCTCTATCCGATGAAGGAACAGGCCGAAACGCAGGAAAAACCGGCGGCCGCGCCCCCGCAGCCGCTTTATCAGCCGCAGGTTCAGGAAGCGCCCGTCTCCGAGAGTATTTCGACGCCCGGCAACATCCATGCGCTTCCGATCCGAAACGAGGAAGTGAAAAAGGAGCCGAATGCGGCGGAGCTTGGTGACCTTGACCAGGACGAGCAGTTCACGGAGATTCTGGAGCTCGCGCAGATCTATCTGAAAAAGCCGGTCACCTCGATTATGCGGGAAACGCTCGGCTACTGCTACCTGCTTTTCGGGCGGGACGTAGATATCATCACCTTCCTTCTGGAATACTGCATCGAGCAGAAGCATTCCTCCGTGCATTACATGCGCGCGGTGGCGGACGGCTGGAAGGAGGAGGGCCTGTCGACACTTCCAGAGATCCGCGCCCAGATGGCTTCCCGCTCGAAGGTCGTGACGAGCATTCAGAAGGCCTTCGGCATCCGCGACAGAAGTCTTGCGCGAACCGAGCTGGACTATATCGCCGGCTGGAACAGGGATTTTGATCTGCCGATCATTCTCGAGGCCTGCGACCGCACGATCAGGAACCTGCACTCTCCGTCTTTTGACTACGCGAACCGGATTCTGAGCGACTGGAAGGAAGCGAAGGTCCGGACCATGGAGGACATCCGCGCGCTGGATCTTCAGCATGCGAAGAAAGAAAAGAAGGATCCGAAGCCCGCAGGAAACACCGGCTCCAGAAATGCTTTCAAGAATTTCACGGAGCGGAATGACGATTACAGCGACCTGATCAAGAACTACTACGAGTCCTGAAAGGAAGACGACGCATGGCACTCACCGGCGAACAGTACAATCAGATGATGCGCGACTATGACGCGCGGCGTTTTCAGGCGCTTCGGGACATGGAGATCCGTAAAGAAACCGTCTACCGCCGCTTTCCGGAGCTTCGGGCGGTTCAGGACCGTCTGACGGAAAACGCGGCAGAACGTGCGCGGAAGAAGATTCTCGGCGATCAGGCGGCCATTCCGGAGCTTGAACAGGAAAGCCTGCGGCTCCGGGAAAAGAAGGCGCAGCTTCTGAAGGAATACCGGATTCCGGACGGGTATCTCGAGCCGCACTACAGCTGTCCGGACTGCGGGGATACCGGCTATATCGGCAGCGAAAAATGCCACTGCTTCCGGCAGGCGATCATTGAGCTTCTCTATGATCAGAGCGGAATCCGCGAGGTCCTTTCAAGGGAGAATTTCGATACGCTTTCGATGGCCTACTACAACCAGGATCTGATGTTCGGCCAGAAAAGCATGGCGAAATACATGGCGGATCAGATCCGTTTCTGCAGGGATTTTTCGGCGCATATCGAGGAGAAACCGGGAAACATTCTCTTTTACGGTCCGACGGGAACCGGAAAGACCTTCCTCAGCAACTGCATCGCGAAAAGCGTGCTGGACAGCTGCCTTTCGGTGCTGTATTTCTCGGCGATCGACCTTTTCAATCTGTTCTCGAGAAACCGTTTCCAGACGGAGGAAGCCGGCATCGACCGCTCGGTCCTTTCGGCCGATCTTCTTCTGATCGACGATCTCGGCACGGAAAACGTCAACGCATTTACTTCAAGCAAGCTTTTCTACTGCGTCAACGAGCGCATGAACCGTAAGAAAAGCACCGTAATTTCGACAAACCTTGACCCTCAGAGCCTTCGCGAGCTCTACGGCGAAAGAATCTATTCCCGGATCATCTCGGGCTACACACTGATCCGGCTGGATGGTGAAGACATCCGTATAAAGAAAAAGTTTCGGACCTGAGTCCGAGAACCAGGAGGAGGATAGAACATGGCAGATTTCAAGTTACAGACGATCCCGGAAGGAGCGCTCGGTATCGTCGCAATGAAGAACATTGAGCCGCTGGCGAAGAAGGTCGATGCCTACATTTCCGAGTGGCGGAGAGAACGTGAGGACGCGGCCGGCGAGAACGCGATCCATTTCACGGGCTACCAGAGAGACAGCTATATCCTGAATGCCCGCACCCCGAGATTCGGCTCCGGCGAAGGCAAGGGACAGATCCTCGAATCCGTCCGCGGTGACGACATCTATATCATGGTGGATGTCCTCAACCACAGTCTGACCTACTCCCTCTGCGGGATGACCAACCACATGTCCCCGGACGATCACTATCAGGATCTGAAGCGTATCATCGGCGCGATCGAGGGCAAGGCAAAGCGTGTGAACGTCATCATGCCTTTCCTCTATGAAGGACGGCAGCACCGCCGCACCTCCCGCGAGTCCCTGGACTGCGCGGCAATGCTCCAGGAGCTGATCAACTGCGGCGTGGACAACATCATCACCTTCGACGCCCATGACCCGCGCGTCCAGAACGCGATCCCGGACAAGGGCTTCGAAAATATCGCCTGCACCTACCAGTTCATCAAAGCGCTCGGCAAGGCGATCCCGGATCTGCCGCTCGACTCCGACCATCTGATGGTCATCAGCCCCGATGAAGGCGGTATGGGCCGCGCCGTCACCTTCGCGAACTATCTGAATGTCAACGTCGGCATGTTCTACAAGCGCCGCGACTACACGAAGATCGTCAACGGAAAGAACCCGATCGTCGCCCATGAATACCTCGGAAACGATCTGGACGGCAAGGACGTCCTGATCATCGACGATATGATCAGCTCCGGCGATTCGATCATCGAGGTCGCGACCGAGCTCAAGAAGCGCCACGCAAACCGCATCTACGCGGCCTGCACCTTTGGCCTCTTCACAAACGGTCTCGCGAAGTTCGACAAAGCCTACGAGGAAGGCCTGATCACCCGCGTCTTCACGACGAACCTGACCTATCAGCTTCCGGAGCTTTTCGAACGTGAATATTACGTCAGCGTCGATCTTTCGAAGTACATCGCGCTCGTAATCGACAACCTGAACCACAACAACTCCTTAAGTTCTCTCCTGACGCCGACAGACCGCATCAACACGTATCTGGCGAAGCACAGAGCGGAACAGGCAGCCAGGGCCTGAGCCTGAACCGCACAAAAAACCCGCCGTTTCCCGATGTTTGAACTGCTTCCCGTCAAGTAGACAGTTGAAAAAACAAAAACTTTCTGCCATCAG
>CAMOZF010000052.1 GCA_946630765.1 uncultured Lachnospiraceae bacterium
AGACATCGAGGCGCATGTCCCGGATGATCTCCGCGCGCTCCAGCGTGTCGATGTCCGAATGCAGATAGCGCACCCGGATGCCTGCCTCGTGCAGATAGTCCGTCAGGTCCTCGGCCATTTTCTTTGTGAGCGTCGTGACGAGCACTTTATTGCCGCTCTTCGTAGTTTTCCGGATCTCCCCGATCAGGTCGTCGATCTGGCCCTTGACGGGGCGCACGTCGATCTTCGGATCCAGAAGGCCCGTCGGCCGGATCACCTGTTCGGTCCGAAGAAGCTCATGCGCTTCCTCGTAGGGGCCGGGCGTCGCCGACACAAACATCAGCTGGTCGATCTTCTCTTCGAATTCGCCGAAGCTGAGCGGACGGTTGTCCATCGCCGAGGGCAGCCGGAAGCCGTAGTCGATCAGGGTCTGCTTCCTGCGGAGGTTTCCGTTGAACATGCCGTTCAGCTGCGGAATCGTCATGTGGCTCTCGTCCACGATGATCAGGAAGTCGTCCGGGAAATAGTCTATCAGTGTATAGGGCGGCGCGCCTGCCGGAAGGCCGGTCAGATACCTCGTATAGTTCTCAATGCCCGAGCAGAAGCCGGTTTCGCGCATCATTTCGATATCGAACATCGTGCGTTCCTTGATGCGCTGGGCCTCGACAAGCTTGTCGTCCTGCCGGAACTCGGTAATCCGCTCCTGCAGGTCCTTCTCGATCTCCTGCGTCGCGCGAAGAAGCTTCTCGTGCTCGACGACGTAGTTGCTGGTCGGGAAAAATGCCGCGTGTTCCAGGAAGCTCAGCACCTCACCGGTCAGCGGATCGAACTCGCAGATCCGATCGATCTCGTCGCCGAAAAATTCGACCCGTATCGCCTTTTCACTGGTCTCTGCAGGGAAAATCTCCAGAACGTCTCCGCGAACCCGGAAGGTACCCCTTTTAAACTCCATCTGGGCCCGTTCATACTGGTTCCGGACAAGCTCGTGGATCACCTCGTCCCGGTCCTTGATCATGCCCGGCCGAAGCGATACGACCATGTTTGCGTAATCCACCGGAGAGCCGAGGCCGTAGATGCAGGACACCGAGGCGACGATGACGACGTCCCTCCGCTCGACAAGCGACATGGTCGCCGACAGCCGCAGCTTGTCGATCTCCTCGTTGATATCGCTGTCCTTCTCGATATAGGTGTCCGTCTGCGGAATATAGGCTTCCGGCTGATAGTAATCGTAGTAAGAGACAAAGTATTCGACGGCGTTCTCCGGAAAGAACTCCTTCATTTCGCTGTACAGCTGCCCGGCAAGCGTCTTATTGTGCGAAATGATCAGCGTCGGCTTATTCAGCGCCGCGATCACGTTCGCCATCGTAAAGGTCTTGCCGGAACCGGTGACGCCCAGAAGCGTCTGAAACTGGTTGCCCGCCTTAAAACCCTTTACAAGCTCCTCGATCGCCTGCGGCTGGTCGCCTGTCGGCTGATATTCACTGTGCAGCACGAAATGATCCATCGTTCCTCCATCCGTGTGTTTACTGAATTTGCTCAAGAAGCAGTTCTGTCGCTGCCTCAAGGTCCGGATCGCCTTCCGCGTCCTCCGGCCATTCGACAACCACGTCGGGGGTGATGCCCGTCTCGTGGATGCAGACCCCGTTCGGGGTGAAATAGCGCGATGTGGTCATCTTGAAGGCACTGCCGTCATTCAGACCGATAATCGACTGCACGATGCCCTTGCCGAAGGTCTGGGAACCGACAATTGTCGCCTTCTTGTAATCCTGCAGCGCGCCCGTGAAAATCTCCGAGGCGGAGGCTGAGTACCCGTTGACCAGAACGGCCATCGGTACGTCCAGAACGCTTGCGGCATCCGAGCGGTACTCCTCACGCTTTCCGTTCTTGTCCTCCGTGTAGGTGATGATGCCCTCGGGAAGCATTTCGTCGAGAATGTCCACGACAACGTCCAGGTATCCGCCGCCGTTGTTCCGGATATCCACGATCAGTCCCTTCATGCCCTGTGCCTTCAGGTCATTGAAGGCCTTCATATACTGGGTGTAGGTAACCTCGTCGAAGCTGTCCATCGAGATGTAGCCGATGTCGTTCTCGAGCATTTCATAGCTCACGGTCTCCACCTCGATGCGCGCACGCGTAATGGTCAGATCGAGGTATTTGGACTCCGACGCGCGGTAAACCGTCAGATTCACCGTCGTGCCCTCCTCGCCGCGGATCTTGCTCACGACGACATCCAGATCGAGGCCGCTCATCTCCTCGCCCTCGACCTTTGTGATCAGGTCGTCCGCGCGCATGCCGGCGGCATAAGCCGGCGAGGACTCATAGGGCTTCACGACCCGGACATAGCCGGTCGCCTCGTCCAGCTGGACCAGGACGCCGATGCCGCTGAAGGAACCGCTCATCGACTCCATCAGCTCCTTGTATTCCTCAGGCGTGTAATAAACCGTATAAATATCGTTGAGGGAATTCAGATAGCCCTTGAGGATGCCGGATTCATAATCGACATCCGTATCGAAGAGGAAGTTTTCGTCCACCTTTTCCTGGATCGCGTTGATCTTCCCGATCACCTCCGGCGTGACGATATCGCTCTGCGTCGTCATCCGCTGATATCTGTTAAAGCTTGCGTACAGAAGCACCGGAAGCAGCATCACAAGGATGCCCGACACAAGGCCGATGACGAAAAAAAGCCCCCGTCTGTGCTTTGTTTCCTTCGGCGGCGTCGCGCGCGGAATCTGATAGGGATAGGGATTCTGCGCAGGCTGCTGCTGCGCGGCATTCTGCTGAAAATAGCCCTGCTGCGGGTTTCCGGTGCCGCCGTACATCGTCGGCCGCCGCTCATATATTCCGGCAGCCGAAGGATCGGCTGCCGGACGATTCTGCTCTTGATTCTCTGTATTGTAGTTACGATCTTCCATTACAAATACCCTGCTTTATTACTCCTGTGTTTCCATGTAGTGCATGTACTTGACAACCATCAGCGCAATCTTGAAGGTGATCGCGTCATCAAATACCCGAAGGTCGAGGCCGGTCATTTTCTGCAGCTTGTCCAGCCGGTACACCAGCGTATTCCGGTGGATATAGAGCTGTCTCGAGGTCTCGGATACGTTCAGATTGTTGTCAAAGAACTGATTGATCGTCGCCAGCGTCTCTTCGTCGTAGTTCTCCGGCGAATCCCCGTGGAAGATTTCCTCGATGAACATCCGGCACATCGGAAGCGGAAGCTGGTAGATCAGACGGCCGATGCCGAGTGACGCATAGGAGATCACATTCTGTTCCGGCGTGAAAATCTTTCCGACGCTCAGCGCAAGCTTCGCTTCCTTGTAGGAATTGCTGACCTTGCGGATCTCGTCAGCGACATTGCCGAAGGCGATCCGGATCTGGCTCATGGCCTCGGTATTCAGATGGTCCGCCATCTCCTGCGCGATCTCGAACAGATTTTCCTCGGTCTCGGAGCCCTTCAGCTCCTTCACGAGGATGATATTGCTCTCGTCGATCGGCGTGATGAAGTCATTATCGCTCTCGGAGAACATCAGCCGCACCGTTTCAAGCGCATTGGTATCGTCCTTCTTTCTCGTCTCGATCAGGAAGGCGACCCGCCGGGAACGCGTGTCGATATGCAGCTTCTTCGCGCGGTTGTAGATGTCCACGGGGAGCAGATTATCAAGAAGCAGGTTCTTAATAAAATTGTCCTTGTCGAAGCGCTCCTGATGTGCAGCGATCAGCGCCTCGAGCTGCATCACCGCCATCTGGCCGAGCACCATGTTCTCCTTGCCGGAGGCGCAGGAAAGGATGTATTCCAGACGGTTGCCGTCATTGACACGGAAATAGTACTTTCCGTCAAACTCCTGCACTTCCTTGTCGCTCAGAAACTTGAGCACGTTTTTCACATCGTCATTCTTACGGATTCCGCCGGGGGAGATCAGAACGCCGTCCATAGTATAGACATTGAACTCACTGCCGGAAATCTCCCGGATACGGAAAAGGGTGTCTTTAATCATCTGATTGGATACCATCTTTACTCACCTCACTCCTGGAGTTTTAGATATAGCACATTCTGTCTGTTGCCTGCTTGTCTGTTAATCATACATTATTTTCCAAAAAAAATAAAGGGGAATGTGTGATTTTTTTCACACATTCCCCTGATAAATCAGAAGTTTTTATAATTAGAACAGGGCAATCTCCGTATCCTTGTCAAATGCATGGATGTGATCCATGTTGATAACAAGCGAAACTTCAGAGCCGGGTCTTGCGGTCGTAGCCGGATCCACACGGGCGGTCATGTTCACATCGCCGAGATCGAAGTACAGGAATACTTCAGCACCCAGAAGCTCGTAAACACGAACGGTCGAGTTGATGGCGTTCTCCGTTCCCTTCGGAACTTCAGACAGATCTTCCGGACGGAAACCGAAGCAGACTTCCTTGCCTACATAGCCGCCGTCTTTCAGGATCGCACCCTTGTCAGCCGGGATCTTGATCTTCTCGCCATCGGGAAGAACAAATGCTACGCTGTCGCCGACTGCTTCAACCGGGCAGTCGATCAGGTTCATCTGCGGAGAGCCGATGAATCCAGCGACGAACTTGTTGCCGGGGTTGGAGTACAGTACGTTCGGGGAGTCAACCTGCTGGATGATACCGTCCTTCATAACGACGATACGGGTACCAAGCGTCATAGCCTCGGTCTGGTCATGGGTAACGTAGATGATCGTGGTTCCAAGACGCTGATGGAGCTTGGAGATCTCAATTCTCATCTGAACACGGAGCTTAGCATCCAGGTTGGAGAGCGGCTCATCCATCAGGAATACCTTGGGCTGACGAACGATTGCACGACCCATGGCAACACGCTGTCTCTGACCGCCTGACAGAGCCTTCGGCTTACGATCCAGAAGATGCTCGATGTCGAGGATCTTTGCTGCTTCATGAACGGCCTTGTCAATTTCAGCCTTCGGAACTTTACGAAGCTTCAGGCCGAATGCCATGTTGTCGTAAACGGACATATGCGGATACAGCGCGTAGTTCTGGAATACCATCGCGATATCTCTGTCCTTCGGCTCTACGTCGTTGACGAGCTTGTCGCCGATGTAGCATTCGCCGCCGCTGATTTCCTCAAGACCTGCGATCATACGAAGTGTCGTAGATTTTCCGCATCCTGAAGGACCGACGAAGATGATGAATTCCTTGTCTTCGATCTCCAGGTTGAAGTCCTTAACAGCGACAAAGCCATTTGAGTAAACCTTGGTGATGTTTCTTAAAGATAACCCTGCCATAATTGTATAATCCTCCTGAAATTATGTGAGTAGATTCCGTAATAAACGGAACACTTTATGTTGCCTATATCATACTCTTTTCAATAGAAAAAAGCTATATTCTGAATCCACAAACTTTCCGGTTTGATTTTGTATATAATAAACAAATGCCTGAAAACGCGTTCAAAAAATCCGTTTTCAGGCACTTTTCTGTTATTTATTATTACCAAATACGTCCTGATTTGCTACCGGGCTCGAACGCTTCTCGATGTTCGCGCGGCGCCTCTCAAGGGCCGCCATCGAGATCTCGATGTCCTCCGCCGCCTCATTTTCATTGAAGCAGCCGACCGTCACCATGTCGCAGTCACGGATCGTCGCCCAGGAGAAGTTCAGGCCGACAAAGGGCGTCGTGCGTCCGGCAGCCATCGGCTTGATGGTCATGACCGGCTTCTTCGCGTCATGGATAATCTGGTTGACCGTCTCGATCTCCACCTGCATCAGAAAGCCCATGCAGTTGTAGATCTGAATATAGGTCTGCACGTCGTATTCGTTCGCGTCGCTGTAGGTGATCAGCTCCGGCATGTGCGCCGAAAGGCCCGGAATCAGGCCCGCGTCGCGGATCATCGACAGGTAGTCGGGGAGCCGGACGAGCTGGTGAAGGTTCTTGTTGACCAGCTGCTCCGCGCAGTAATGATGGATCAGGCAGAGCTTCGCGCCGATCGCCGCGCTGTTCTTGATCACCTTCTCGGCTTCGCGCCGCGCTTCGGGGCTGTCATCCACGTTCATGTGCGGCGTGTCGATCATGATCATGCCTTTTCCGAGCTTGTCCTCGGTCAGCTTCACCGCTTCCACGAGCTGCGGCAGCTGCTGGAAGGGCGCCATGATCGTATCGACGCCATGCGCCATGAAGGTCTCAAGCATCGGCGTAATTGACTGACTGGTCGCATGCTTCTGCGTAATCATAGTATCGGCTGCCACCGATCTGTGCGACCAGCCGCCGATCCAGTTCGTGCCGATGATCATCCTCGAAAGGGACAATCCGTCAACCTCTGTCCTCGGGAACATTTCCATGTCCTTTGCCTCCTTTACATGTATTCTATTCGGCGGTCTCCTCCGCCAGGGTTCCGTCCCACGGAAGAAGCTTCCAGAACCGGTTCTGGCGCCTGCTTCCGATATAGTATTCTCCTCCGTGAATCGCGAGCTGGCGCCCGACGGCCTGTTCGCCGGCGGCCTCGAAGGGAAGAAGCGCATCCAGCTCCTCCATCGTCTTCACGTCCTTCCAGCTGGTGATCGTGATCAGGTTGTTGTAATTAAAATCCGCCGGGATTGGGTTCAGATACTGGTCGGCGTGATAGCTGACCTTATAGACACCGTCCGGAAGCTTCAGAAGATCGTCGGGAATCAGGTCCGGTTCTTCGCTTTCCGCCTGCTCCGACCCTTCCGGATCGGCTCCTTCATCCGCCGTGCCGTCCTCGTTCCCGATCTCCTCTCCCGAGGGTTCGGTTTCTTCCTCTGCGCTTTCTTCTGTGCTCGCTTCGACAATGGTATCCTCGAAAACCGCGCCGTCGTACACGACCTGGTGCCAGCGCTCCATTGCCTGCGGCACATCCATCACGAGGTTCTCGTTTGCGTACTCGAACATGCCGTCATACGGCAGCCGCTGCTGGACAAATTCCCACTTGATCAGCACCGGAAGCTCCGACAGCAGCTCCGCAAGGTCCATTCTTGACATATCGTGGGTGATGTAGGGAAGGATCGCTTTTGCGGCCTCGACAATATCCCCGATCTCGCCGCTTCTCGCCTTCCTGACAATGGCCATGAGGACATTTCGCTGGCGCTGCGTGCGCCCGAAATCCGAGCCGCCGGATGAGCGGTCCCGTGCGTGCCGGAGTGCAAGTCTGCCGTCAAGGTGAAGCACCTGGTCCTGATCCATGTCGATCAGCATGAATTTCGCCTCGTCCACGGTGATCTGCAGGTTCACGCCGCCCAGAGCGTCGATGACGGCCTTCATGCCCTCGAAATCGATCATCGCGAAATTGTCGATCTCAAAGCCATAGCTCTCCTGCAGCGTGTCGCGAAGGAGCGTCGGACCGCCGATCGCGCAGGCAGAATTGAGCTTTCTCGTACCGTACTCCGGCACCTCCGCCTCAAGATCCCGCATGATTGTCGTCAGGAAGATCTTATGCAGGTCATAATTGATCGAGCAGACGATCATCGAGTCGGAATTGCCGTTACCAGAGCCGATATCGACCCCAAGAAGCAGCACATTATAGACGCCGGTCCGGTTGATGGACGGCTCTGTCTCGTTGACGGCCGTCGTGGTCTCCGTCGTAGACTCGGTCGTCCCGACGATGGAATAGTTGACGCCCTCCTTGATCGGCGGAAGCGTCGTCGCCTCGGTGGATTTCGCGGTCGGGATATAGGTTTCGCCCTCCGCGACATAGTTGGATTTATTATAGAAATAGTTGAAAACGCCGAGCGCCGCAAGGATTCCGGTCACGATCAGTGACAGCAGCACAATACCCGTCACGAGAAGCGCGGTCACCAGTCTGCGCTTTTTCTTCTTCGCGGGCGGGACTTCCTCGTCGATCTCCTGAATGGGGAGCGGCTCATCGTCGGCTTCATCTTTTTCGGTCTTTTCAGTCTTTTCAGCCTCTTCAGTCTTCTTTTCAGTCTTGTTTTCAGTGTCAGGGTTCTGTTCTTTTTCGGTTTCTTTTTCAGCGGCCTGATTCTCTGATTCAGGTGTTTCTTTATCAGCGGCTGTTTCTGTTCCGAATTCCTGATCGGAAGTTCCTGCTGATTCAACCCCAGCCGCTGCCGCTTCATTTTCCGAAGTCCCCGGCTCCGCGGACACAGCTGCTTCTTCGGCTTCAGCTTCACTCAGGCCTTCACCCGAGCCGGCGGCTTTCGCCGCTTCCTTTTCCCGGGCTTTTCTGAGCTTCTCTTCCGCCGCCAATCTCTCTTCTTCCTGCTTTTTCTCCTTTGCGCGGGCGATTCTCACGGTCTGCGTCGTCTTCGCAGCAGTACGCCGGGCAGCGTGATCACGCTTCCCGGCCTTATTCCTGGAAATCTGCTGATTATTCGTTTCCGCCTCCGCGGAAATCACTTTGTCGTTCTGTTCTTCCTGCAGCATTTCAGCCTCCGGACGCACCTTCTGTCCGTATTCTTATGCTCCCCAGCCGATCTCGTAGTTCAGGATCTCGGGGATCTCGCCCATTAAAGAGAGCATTTTAAATGCACTGATGTCGTGTGATACAAATTTCAATGATTTTTTGGCGGCCGAAAGAAGCACCGTCCGCTCCACGCGGTCCGCCTTGTGGCCGATCGCTGAGACCAGCTGCCGCACCCGAAGCATCAGGTCTTCCTCGCGGTACTCCTGCTTGCAGCGCCCGATATAACGCACGGTTTCGGCGCCGTTCATATAGCGGCCGTAGGCCTCGACGCCGCCCAGCTCGTCCACAATTTCCTGTACGCCCGCATGGGAAAGGAAGGCGCGGTTCTCCGCCCGATAGTTCTTCCGTGCTTCCTTCTCGTCCTCGAAGGGATACAGAAGGACCCGCTTTTCCTCATGATGGATATCAATGATAATCGCCGCGTCGGGCGCCGATTTTTTGTCGGCGCCCACGACGAACAGGATACAGTAATTTGCTTTCTTTCTAGCCATTTTTTACGCCTCAGCGTACAATCTTGTCAAGATGCCAGATCTCATCCACATACTGCTGGATCGTACGGTCGGAACTGAATTTTCCGCAGCGGCAGGTCTGCAGCATCGCCATTCTCGACCACTTCGCGCGGTCCTTGTAGGCATCGTTCGCCCGCATGCAGGCCTCGTGGTAGGACATGAAATCCTTGAGAATGAAGTAGGTGTCCGCCGCCTGGCCGTATTCTCCGAGAAGACTGCTGTAAAGCTCGCGGAACAGCTCCGGATTCTCCGGAGAGTAGGTGCCGTTCACAAGCTGCACCAGTACGTCGCGAAGATCCGCGTTGTTCTCGATATAGTCCTGCGGACGGTAGCCGCCCTCGCGCTCCAGCGCAGCTGCGGTCTCGGCCCGCATACCGAAGAT
>CAMOZF010000053.1 GCA_946630765.1 uncultured Lachnospiraceae bacterium
CAGTATTGCCATTTTCAATCTCCTTTATCTGAAAATCATCTCATGCCGGCCGGGTCCATTGCTGACCATGGTCACCGGAACCTCCAGCTCCTTCTCAATCTCTTCGATATAGTTTCTGCAGGCCTCGGGAAGATCCTCGTAGCGGGTAATGCCGCGGATGTCGCACTTCCAGCCGGGCAGCGTCTTATAGACCGGTTTTGCCTGGTCCAGCTTGTAGGTTACCGGGAAATCCCGGATCACCTTTCCGTCCACCTCGTAGCCGACGCAGATTTTCAGCTCGTCCAGATACCCCAGCGGATCCAGCACCGTCAGCGCCGCCTCCGTCGCGCCCTGCACTCTGCAGCCGTAACGGGAAGCCACCGCATCGAACCAGCCGACTCTTCTCGGACGGCCGGTTGTCGCGCCGTACTCGCCCTTGTCTCCGCCGCGTTTTCTCAGCTCTTCCGCTTCCTCACCGAAAAGCTCGCTGACAAAGGCGCCTGCGCCGACGGCCGAGCTGTAGGCCTTGACGACACAGATGATGTCCCTGATCTCATAGGGCGGAATACCGGCGCTCACCGCACCGAAGCCCGCAAGCGTGGAGCTTGAGGTGACCATCGGATAGATGCCGTTGTCAGGGTCCTTCAGCGACCCGAGCTGCCCCTCAAGAAGGATCGTCTTCCCCTGCTCCAGCGCCTCATGCATGAAGGCGTGGATGTCGATGACGTAGGGCGCGACCATTTCCTTATACTGCTGAAGCAGCGTGAAAAGCTCCTCGGGGTCAATCTCCGGCTGATGGTACAGATGCTTCAGCATGACATTTTTCAGGGTCGCCACACGGAAGCATTTCTCGCGAAGCTCATCCTCGGCCATGAAAAGCTCACTGACCTGGAAGCCGATCTTCGCGTATTTATCCGAATAGAACGGTGCGATTCCGGACTGGGTAGAGCCGAAGGACCGGCCCGCAAGGCGTTCCTCTTCGTACTTGTCAAAGGCGATATGATAAGGCATGAGGATCTGCGCACGGTCGGAAACCACGACCTTCGGCTGCGGCACCCCCTGCTCCTGAAGCGACTGCAGTTCCTTTACGAGGAAGGGAATATTCAGCGCGACGCCGGAGCCGATCACATTGACCGTATGCCCGTAGAAAACGCCGGAGGGCAGCAGATGCAGCGCAAAGCGCCCGTAATCGTTGATAATGGTATGCCCGGCATTTGAGCCGCCCTGGAAGCGGACGATGATGTCCGACTGTTCCGCAAGCATATCCGTGATTTTCCCTTTTCCCTCATCGCCCCAGCAGGCGCCGACAATTGCTCTAACCACTTCTGTCTCCTCCACTGTCTGTTAGTATATGTACCGGTTCCCTGCAAAACGCAGGTCCCGAAGCCGTTTTTCGCCCTTACACCGTGATGTCCGCTGTCAGGGACAGGGCTTCGGGGTTTGCGTCGATAATCGGCTTTACAATATTTCTCAGGAAATCCGCCGTCTGCAGATCCGCAGCGCCGATGAACTTCTCCGGCGCAACCATCTCATCAATTTCCTCCCGGGTCATTCCGAACGCGGGATCCTCTGCGATCAGATCGAGAAGGTTGTTGTCAAGGCCGTCTTCCTTGACGCGCCGTCCGGCCTGCATGCTGAGCTGGCGGATCTTCTCATGCAGCTCCTGACGGTCTCCGCCGCGCTTCACGGCGTCCATCATAATGTTTTCCGTCGCCATGAAGGGAAGCTCCTCAAGAAGATGGCGCTCGACCATCTTGGGATAAACCTTCATGCCGTCCGTGATATTCAGGTACAGATCCATGATGCCGTCGCAGGCAAGGAAGCCCTCCGCGACCGACAGGCGCTTATTGGCCGAATCGTCCAGCGTCCGCTCGAGCCACTGCGTGGAGCTCACGATCATCGGATTCAGCACGTCGCTGATCACAAAGTCCGCAAGGCTCGCCATCCGCTCGCTGCGCATCGGATTTCTCTTATAGGCCATCGCCGAAGACCCGATCTGGTTCTTCTCAAAGGGCTCCTCGAGCTCCTTCTTGTGCTGCAGCAGCCGCATGTCGTTGCTGAATTTGTGTGCGGACTGCGCGATTCCGGCGAGGACATTCACGACGCGGCTGTCGACCTTTCTTGAGTAGGTCTGTCCGGATACCGGGTAGACACCCTGGAAATCCATCTTCTTCGCAATCAGCTGATCCAGCTTCTTCACCTTCTCGTAGTCGCCGTCGAAAAGCTCCATAAAGGAAGCCTGGGTGCCGGTCGTGCCCTTGGAGCCGAGAAGCCGGAGGGAATTCAGCACATAGTCAATGTCCGCAAGATCCATGACAAGGTCCTGGATCCACAGGGTCGCGCGCTTTCCGACCGTGGTCGGCTGCGCCGCCTGGAAATGGGTAAATGCGAGCGTCGGAAGGCTCTTGTATTCGTCCGCGAACTTCGCAAGCTGCGCGATTGTCGCGATCACTTTCTTCCGGAGAAGCTGCAGGCCTTCCCGCATGATCAGGATGTCGGTATTGTCGCCGACGTAGCAGCTCGTTGCGCCGAGGTGGATGATGCCCTTTGCCTTCGGGCACAGCACGCCGTAGGCGTAGACCTGCGCCATGACGTCGTGGCGCACTTCCTTTTCACGTTCCGCCGCGACATCGTAATTCAGGTCATAGATGTGCGCGCGAAGCTCCTCGATCTGCTCCTCCGTGACCGGAAGTCCCAGTTCATGCTCCGCCTCCGCGAGCGCAACCCAGAGCTTTCTGAAGGTTGTAAATTTCTTGTCCTGTGAGAAGATAAACTGCATCTCCTTAGATGCATAGCGTCCCGCGAGCGGGCTTACATAAAGGTCAGTCCTGTCCGGCATCTTTTTTGGATCCTTTCTTTCTGCGTTCTCTGCGTTTCCTGGTAACATTTTCTTTTTTCTGAAGAATCAGCTCCCACTCCTCTTCGGAACAGGGCTTGATTGTCCGGACCCCGAAATAGCCCTGGTGGTCCGTGGTTTCCTTGATACGAATCTTCCCCTTCATCCGGCCGTGCTCTTTGCACTCTCCCAAAGCGAGGTACATTCTTCCGCCGTCGGAGAACCAGTTGACGGTCTTTTTCAGATTGTGTCTGCAGACCTGGCAGGGCATCTCGCGAAGCCTCCGGTTCTCCATCAGCTCCTCCTTCAGCGGGAAGGCGCGCGAAATATATTTACTGTAGGTGTCGAAACGGAACATCGTCTCCTCGAAACGGTTCTTCGGCACCTTGTAGTAGTCAATCGAGAAATACGACTCGTATTCCCGCAGGTTGATGCGCTGCAGCACCATGCCCGTGTAGCGCGCGTCGTCAAAGGCGTGATGGAAATGCAGATCCGTCGGAATCTCCATCTTCTCAATCACATGCTCGAGCGCATGGCGCACCTTGCCCTCATGCTCCTGAAGCGCATAGAGCTTCTGGACGTCGAGATACTTCAGCGGAAATTTCCACGGAATTTTAATGTCGAAATACGACATGTTCCGCTCCAGCTGCGTGAGGTCCGAGGAGCCCCAGATGCAGAAAATATAGTCTTTCCCGCACCAGCGCAGAAATTCCTCGCAGGCATCCTCAAAATAGATGCCCTTCTCATCGAGGTCGCGGTCCGTCCAGCCGGTGATCTCCTTCGTGCGGCGAAGCAGGAACGGATAGACCTGCGGGCGGATCAGGCGCTGAAATTCGCCGACGATCTGCATGTGGTCATTCAGCTTCACTGCGCCGATCTCGATGACCTCGAAAGGGATCTCTTCTTCTTCATCAATTTTGTAAGCGGCCTGATTCCATTCCAGGTCCAGACAGATATAGTTCATTCCCTGCTCTTTCTTTTCGCCGCGCGTCAAAACTTCGGAATCTTTAGAGCGGCGGATTTCGGAAAAAAGCCATTCCAAAACCGCCGTGCTGACGCGGCGTCCTTATTAGTATAACACGCGGTCTTTGATTTCGCAACCTGTTCCGGCCCCGTGAAGGCCGCTTTTTCGCGATATTGACAAAGCTTTTTCACGGAATTATAATTTTATCGTCCACTGTTCGGATCCAAAAGGAGGCAAGGTATGAAAAAAGAATCCCCTGAGCAAAGGGAAAAGCGGCTGGGAAGAGAGAAAAAAGAGCTTTCCAGGCTGGAGAAGGCACAGAAGAAGGAAACGCTTCTGCACGGTTTCTGGTTTCTTCTCATCATTCTGACGGTCATCTATATCGCCGACGAGATCAGCTCCAATATGAACGGGGTCATGCGGCCCTTTATGATCTTCGATCTTTTCAAGGTCCCGAATGCCGATACGACCTCCGAGGTCTACGGAAACGCGGTCTCGGTCATGGCGATCGCGACGATTCCGACCTATATCTTAACGGCCGTCAACCCGCTGTACCGGACGCTCGCGGACCGCTTCGGCCGGAAAATTTTTCTTTTCATCAACACCCTTTCCATGGGCCTTGGCATGCTGATCTGCATGATCGCGCCGAATCCCTACATTTTCGTAATCGGCACCTGCATCACCGGCTTCTTCACGCCGAACGACATGCAGGTCATTTATCTGATGGAAACGGCGCCGAAGGAACACCGCGCGAAGCTCTGCAGCATCACCAAGGGTATCGGCCTGCTGTCGGTATCGCTGATCGGCGTGCTCCGTTCCGCCTTCTACGATCCTTCGAATCTTCCGAGCTGGCGCATGGTCTATCTGATCCCGGTCATCGGCACGGTTGCGATCGCGGTCATCGCCTACCTGTTCACGCGGGAGACGCCGGTCTTTCTGGAGCGCCGGATCGGGTATCTTCGTAAAACAGACGAGGAGCGCGCAAGCGAGCTTTCCGAAGGGCAGAACAGCTCCGGCGGCATCAGGGAAGCCGTCCGCTATATCATCCACAGCAAACAGCTTCGAATGGTCGCGATCGTTCTTTTCGTCTTCTCCATGGCAATCGCCTTCTCGGGATATTCGACCGAAATCCTTCTGGCAGGCGGACACATGACGGACGCCAACATGAACCTTTTCTATATCGTCGAACCGATTGTCTATGCAGTTTTCGCCTTCTTCAGCGGATTTTTCACGGACGCGCTCGGCCGTAAAAATGCCGGCGTCCTGTTCGGCATCTGCGCGATCGTCGGCATGTTCTTCTTCGTCTTCGGCGCCCGCTGGGGCATCGGCGCGATCCCGCTTTCGATCGCTAACGGTCTGATGTTCGGCGGTCTGTGGTCCCTCTCGGACCTCCTGTTCCTGGTGCTTCCCGGCGAATCCGCACCGACCCGGATCCGCGCGACCGTCATGGCCGTCATCTCCTACATGTACTTCTCCAACATGCTAGTTTCGATGCTCGTCGGCATCTTCTATAACAAGATCGGCTCCGCCCGCATCGGCATCTTCGAGCTGTGCTTCTTCATCCCAATCATCCTTTTCAGCATCATTTTCCTCAAGCTGAAAGTCAAGGAGACGAAGGACACCGACCTCTCGAAAGTCGAGTAACTGGCTGTATATAAAGAGGAGGTCAGCCTCATGGGACAACGTTCCAGGCGTCCCATGAAGCTGACCTCCTCTTTTTCTACGCTCTTACGCGTCCTGTAAGGGGGCTCTTTCTGTATATGCCGCTCGGTTCCTTCCCGCAGGACAGCGTTCCAGGCGTCCTGTAAGAGAGCTCTTTCTGTATAAATGTCATCCCGAGCAAGCGCAAGCGCGCCGAGGGATCCCATGGCTTCGGCCTGTCGGCCTCTGCCCGACATGACACAACGCGTCAGTTCGCCGTCTGCGGATAAATTCCGAACTCAAATCCGCGGGCACGGGCCTCGTCAATCCACTGTGCAAGGAAGGCGGTATTCGTGGAGGAGTTTGCGTGCAGCAGGTACACCGCGCCCGGATGCAGGCCGTCGATCGCCTTCTGCAGGGATTCTTCCACCGGCGGCTGCTCCTCGGAATAGTCATTGTAGGCATAGGACCAGAAGCAGGTCTTCATGCCGAGATTGTCGACAAGGCCGAGGCACTGGCTGCTGTAGATGCCCTCCGGGAAACGGAAAAGCCGCAGCTCATAGCCGAAACGGTCCCGGACATTGTTGTTGATCGTCGTAATCTCGGCGGTCTGCTCCTCGATCGAGAGGCTCGGCATGCTTCTGTGCGTCACGGTATGGTTTCCGAGCACATGGCCGTCTTCGATCATTCTGCGGATCTGCTGTTCGCTCTGCTCTCCGCCGTCCAGGAACATCTGCGTCAGGAAGAAGCAGGCCTTGACATTCTTCTCAGAAAGAATGTCGAGAATGGTGTTGGTGTATTCATTCGGATAGCCCTCATCCATCGTCAGATAGATGATGTTCTGCGAGGTATCCTGAATCCAGTCGACATTGAACTGTCCCCACTGGCTTTCGTACCAGGCCCAGTCTGTCGGAATGTGCGTCTCGGGATCCCGGTTTTCCGGCGCGTAGCCAAAATACACCGGCGTTGCATCCAGGGTTGTCAGATCCCAGTTCGTTTCCGGATAGGGCTCGTTGGCGCCGGTGGCAGCCTCCGTAGCCTCAGTCGGCGCTTCTGTGGCCGCTGTCGTTTCCGCGTTCGGATCTGCCGGCGGAATAACGACGCCGGGCGTTTCCGCCTCGGTATTTTCTGCGCCTTCGGTGCTGTCTTCCGAAGCGACTTCCTCAGACTGCGACTCTTGCGCGTCCGATTCCTGCTCCGAAGACGGATCCGCGCTCTCACTCTGACTGTCGGATTCCAGGGTCGTTTCGGTCTTTTTCGGATTTTCCTTACTGTCCGGATCCTTTTTCTGATTGCAGCTTCTTACCGCGAGAACGATCACGAGCGCGATCACCGCGAGGAGGATAATTCCTCCGCCGATCATGATCTGCTCCTCCTGCTTTTTCCGCTTCATCTGAGCTTCGCGAAGCTCCTTTTTGCGGGCCAGCCGTTCTTCCTGTTCCATGCGTTCCTGTTCTTCTCTGTCCATAGTGTTTCCCCTTTTTGGAGTCTTTAAACTCTATATAATCATAGCACAAATCCGCGCTTTGCACTACTGATTTTTCAGTTATTTTTGAATAACTTTTCGGCACTCCGCTTGAAATTCACTGCCCGAAGAAAATGTTGATTCCGGCAAGAAGCCCCCGTGCCCGAAGCCACAGCGCCTCGTCGCTGTGATCCGAGGCCGCATTTCCGAGCTCCACGTCGATCGAAGGAATCTTGCTGAAGCTGGTCTGCGTGAGATCCAGCTGCGCGGTTCCGTTTCCATGGATCGGCGCGCCGACCGACTGAAGGCCCTGGACAAGCGAAACGCCGAGCCGGTCGTCTTCCTGCCAGATCTCGGAGACCGGGTACATGTATTTGAGGCCGTCCGGAACGGTCATGCAGAAGCAGCCCTTGTCGTAGCTGAGGCCGTCGCCGTCCCAGTGGATCGCGATATGGCAGTCCGCGATATTGTTGCAGATCACGGTGCGTGCGACATTGTCAAGCTGCACATCGTCGCTGTCGCGGATCATCAGGACATCATAGCCCGCGTCCAGAAGAAGGTCCCGGAGGATCTGCGCCTCCCGAAGGTTCACATCCCGCTCGGGCGTGCCGTCGAAAAAGGTCATCCCGGTCGAGACAGCCATCGCCTGTGTCGCACCGGCCGCCGTCGTGCCGCCGGTCACCTTCGGCGTTCCGTCCGGATGGCACTGCGTATAAACCGAGGCGCCGCCAGCCGTTCCGTGCCCGGCATTGACGCCGACAACGATATTTTTACGGTTGGCTTTCGCGCGCTGAAGCTTGGCCTGCCCGGAATGGATCACGGAAAATCCGGCAAATTCCCAGTTCGGATCCAGCGAAATCATCACATCCGAAAGGTCCACAAAGGGCTCGTCCGGCAGTGCCGCGACAGCGGAAATATCGCCGTCCGCGACATCCACCGGATCCGTCCCGGGTTCCTGATACGCTGAAACATCGGGAAGATTTGCTTTGAGATAATCCGAAACGAAGCATTTCCTTGCGGAAAGCAGCGCTTCCGAATTCGCATCCTGCGCGGCAGTATAGGCCTGCATCAGCTGCTCGTCGCCCCCCGTAATCCGCGTGATTTCTGCGGTCAGATCAGCGCCCTCCGCTGGCCGGTCAAAGGAAGCAACCGCATAATTTCCGTTCTCATCCTGCGAAAATGTCAGGACACCCGGAAAGGCCCTGCCGCCTGCGCTGCAGAGCATTTTTCCGGAAAACACATAAGAAAACTCCCAGAAGGTTCCGTGTACAAGAACCTGTCCGTCGGAAGTATAGCCGCGTCTGTGAATGCAGAAGGCGGGAATCGTCACGCTTCTTCCCGGCACCTCGCTTTCCTGCGCATAAAGATTCGAAAAATAGTCCGTGATCACCGGAAGAAGCGGATCGTCTCCGCCGTATCTGTAAGGCGGAAGGCCGGCCGCTTCGTCACCGGCGCTCTTTTTCTGAAGCTCGAGAAGATAGAAGTCATTTTCCTCCCCGGTACTGACCCGGATCTCGGCCTGATCTCCGCCGTCAAAAACCGCCCAGCTGACAACGCCGCCCTTCGCCTCCGCGTACGGTTCCTCCCCGTAGGCCAGGGCAGAACCGCAGCGAAGCGCGAGCTTCATCGGAAGATCCCCCTCCGATTTTCCGGGAAAAATCAGGATATTGGACACCGTATCCACAGAATCATTCGAGCTGTCCAGATAGACAGAGGCCGTCTCCTGCATGTCGAAAAGCGTTCCGGAAACAGACAGCTTCTTCGACGCGCGGTCGATGTATTCCTCCCCGATGCCCAGCTCGGAAAGCGGTTTTCCGATCCAGGACGCGAGAAGAAGAAGGTCTCCCGCCTCGTAGACTTTCGCTTCCTGCGTCTCTTCCGCCGTCGTGGTTTCCGTCGCCTCCATGACCGTTTCTTCTCCGCTCTTCATCGTCGGATCCTCAGGATTCGAAGGCCTGCAGGCTGCGTTCAGAAGAAGTGTGCCGCTAAGCAGCAGAAGCGCCGCTGCCTTACCGTATCTTTTCTTCTGATTCCCTCTGTTTTTCTCTGTCAACTCTACAAATATCATACCTTTTACAAACTCACTTTCATACTCTTTGGCCCGTTTTTACAGAGCGTAAGCTCTGCCTTCTTTTCTGTGTTCAAATCTGTCCATTATTCCGTCCTTCTTTGTATGTAATACCGACGTTTTTCCCGCAGCCGCCGCACCGCATTTCATTATATAGGATCATAGCACGGGACGGGAGAACTTGCAATATCCGGCGCAGTTTTCCTATAATTCCGGGGAGAATGTGTCATGTCGAGCGAGTGCCGAAGGCCGAAGTCGATATAGGCGCACAGAAATCTTTGATTTCGTCTTGCGCCATACCGAGCGAAGCGGGTGGGGACATCCCATGA
>CAMOZF010000054.1 GCA_946630765.1 uncultured Lachnospiraceae bacterium
GGGAGGCCGCGGCGACCGAAAAGGCAGCGGCGAAGAAGGCTTGCGGCGTCTCGAAGACGGCCCAGCGCGCCGCCACGAACGCCGTCTCGTCCGTCGCCAGATCCGTCAGCACCAACATGATAAACGCCGTCCTCGGCGGTGAAGACTAGCTCGCATTTTCCGGGCTTGTCGGTCAGAAGTTCCAAAGCCTTGTAAATGTCGCCGTAAGCATGACGCGCAATCGTGATCGGCTTCTTCCAGGTGCGGACATAGGGTTCAATGCCTTTTACGATAATCGGCGCGCGGAATACGGTGCCGTCGAGGATCGCACGGATCGTCGCATTCGGACTTTTCCACATCTCACTCAGGTTATATTCCTTGACACGCGCGGCATTGGGCGTAATCGTAGCGCACTTGACGGCAACCCCGTACTTTTTCGTGGCATTTGCGGAATCGACAGTCACCTGATCCTTCGTCTCTTCACGGTACTGCAGTCCGAGATCATAATATTCGGTTTTCAGATCGATAAAAGGAAGCAGCAGGCGATCCTTGATCTCCTTCCACATAATACGGGTCATTTCATCGCCGTCCATCTCGACAAGCGGCGTGGTCATTCTGATCTTGTCCATAGGGTTAAGGTCTCCTTTATCAGGTTAGTATAACAGAACTTCTTTGCATTATAACATATGTTCGATTAATATGCAAGAGTGGGAATTTCAGACTGAAATCAGACTGAAATTCCCACTTAAATGGAGTGTAAGCGCTGAAAAATGCGCTGTTCATATTGTCATCACGCCTTCAAACATGCAGGAGGCCCTGAGCTGTCCGGCAAAGGCAATGAGCTTGATCATCTCCTCTTCTCTGTAGGCTTCGTTCATCTTGGAAAAGAGTTCTTCGGGTATATGGTGATAGTCGGCGCACAGTGCTTTTCCGAATTCAGAAAGAAGCGATTCTTTTTCTGTCATTGTCGGATGTTCCGGATCCTCGCCTCTTCCGGACAGCTTTGTATCAAAATACTCCGAACAGAGCATAGCGCCTTCTTCGCGGCAGATCGTATGTCCAAACACCGCCAGCTCATGTACCGAAAGAAAGCTGTAAAGTCCCTTCTCCAGATTGTACCAGCCCATATAGACCGCAAAGGTCTGCATGTCGCGAAGCAGAATGTACTTCAGATCGTTCATCTGGCCGCCCTGATACAGGCGGTGATAGCGGACGGCTTCCTTCTGCTGCTGGGTTAAGGGATACTGATTTGCACGTTTATATCTGGCCATTTAAGACTCCTTGGTTTTTTAAGAAAATATAAAGGCAGGACGTTTTCGCCCTGCCTGAAATTGTACTTCCGATCCGCCGTCTTGTCAAGAATGAAAGCGCTTCATGTATGCTGCGCTCAGCTGAAGAGACCGGATCGGGGAGCCCTCCGCAAAGTTCCGGTGGCTCTCGAGGACAACGGCCTCAATATCGTTTTCAAGTGCGAGCGCCGAAAGCCCGTCAAGGTCCATGTTGCCGTAGCCGAGCTCCATGCTGTCGGATTTCAGGATCGGGGTCATCGGGAGCTTGGAAACCTTCGTGCCGCGGTCATTGATATGCCAGAAACGCATGCGTTTTCCGAGAAGCTTCATGATCGCCGGAACATTCGCACCGCCGTCCGTGAACCAGTAGCTGTCCAGCTCAAAGCCGAGCATTTCCGGGTCCGTGTGGTTGACGATGTAGGCGTAGGCCGTCGAATCAAAACCGGCGGGCTTTGCGCCCCGGAGGTTCAGAAGCTCGATGTTGTGATTGTGATAAAGAAGGGAAATGCCCGAATCTTTCAGGATTTTCCCGCAGTCATTCAGGTCTCTGCAGAGTGTGCTGAGTGCGTCCGGATCCTGATAGTCGAAACGGTACATGCCGGTGATCACAATCGTTTTGCAGCGGAAGTCCTCTGCTTCTTTTATGATGCGCGAAGGATCGTTTTTGATGCCCTGAAGATCCTCGTGAATGCTCAGAACCGAGAGTCCGGCGTCGTCGATCAGTCCTTTCCAGTCGAATTTCCCGCCGTTTCCTGTCGGCATGCCGGCGAATTTCGTGAGGAGGCGGACCATCATGCTGCTTGGACGGATCATGAATCCGTTGAGTTCGATGCCGTCATAGCCGGCGCTTTTGATCGCCCGAAGCGTTTCCCGGGTCTGCTGTTCATTTTTACAGACGGTGCCCAGCATGATCTGCTGGACACCGGTTTTTATATGCTTTGTATCCATGTGTTACCCTTGATCATTCGCCTTCGGAAGCTGCCTTTTTCTCGGCAATTTCCGTCTGAATCCGTTCCATCTCCCCTTTCGTCAGTGAGAATTTCCGCATCGCAAGGAGCGTGCAGACCCAGCCGATGATCGGAAGACCGCAGAACAGCGCGGTGGTGATCATGCGGATGCCGAAGGTGAGCTCGTCGGAGGCCATCGGGATTCTCGAGCCCGTATAGCCGACGATACCGATCATCAGGGTCGCGAGCATCGGCGCAAGCGCGCTGATCAGCTTGTCGAGGAAGGAATAGACGGCGCTTACGGTTGCGGGCAGATAACGGCCGCTTCTGTACAGCTCGTAGTCGACGACGTCCATTCTCATGGCGCTGGAGGCGGTGCTGACAACCATCTTGAGCGCGTTGTTTCCGAGCATCAGCAGGAAGAAAATGATCAGCGGAACGCCGATATGGGATGCGCTCTTCGCCGGGACGAACAGAAGAAACGCGGAGAAAGCGATGTTCCAGAAGATGCAGAGCCAGGTCCATTTGATCGTGACCTGCTTGTTGCCCCGCTTTCCTGCGAGTCTTGCTCCGAGGATCGCGAAGATGATCGAAGGAAGCATCGCGATCGCGGAAATGATCGAGGAACCGACCATACTGCCGAGGATGATGCTGTACAGCATGACGGCAATGACGGACTGGGAGCCGACGGTCTGCGCGAGCTTATCGGAGCTTGCGGCCACAATGTAGCGCTGCAGCTCTTTATTTTCCTTCAACAGGATAAACATGTCCTTGAAGGAGGTTTTCTGCTGCTTCTTCAGACCGACGAAATTCTCCGGCTTGTCGTAGGGCGTCAGGCCGATGCAGCAAAGCACGAGCGCTAAAAAGGAAACGCCGATGACAATCCAGTTCGCGCGGCTGAAAACATCCATTGTGAAGCTGTAATCCGTGCCGCCGTCCGGAAGCGTATACGGGATGCCGTATTTCGGGAGGATCGCGGTAATAATGACCATCGAAATGATCATCGGTGACAGGTAGGAATAGATTGTCGACCATACGCCGAGCGTCGGGCGCTGCTTCGGGTCATTTGTCAGGATATTTCCGGTCATTGCGCCGGTGCAGCTCGCGAAGGGGTAGCCGATGATATAGAGCATGTAGATCAGGATGAAGGTAACGACGCCCGCGGGATTCGAGAAGGTCTCATCCGGGCCGAAGCTGAAGCGTCCGCCGAGGACATTGCACATCAGCGTCGTTGCAAGCGCCATGAAGAACCATCCAAGGAAGAGGAAAAAGCGCATTTTTCCGAACTTTGAATTGAACTTCTCGATCAAAAGTGCAATGATCGGGTCGGTGATACCGTCAAACACACGGGACAGCGTGATCAGTACGCCCGTCAGTCCGGTTGCGATGGCAAAGCCCAGGTTTCCGATGTAGGCGGCATACCCGAGAAGTACGTAGAAGGCCATCTGCATAATGCCGGTCATCTGCGACAGCGCAATATGCCAGACCTTGGCTCTTCTGTAAGTGACTGCTTTTTCAGACATGTTTGTTTCCTCCTCTTTAAGTCGTTTTCCGTTCTCTTTCTTCTTGACTTTCAGATGAATCGAGTTTACAATACACAAAGAAAATAGACAAGTGTTTATTATTGTTAATCAACACTTGTCTGCAATATTGTTGATTATTTCTTTTTTGAGCAAGCAGTTTTAATTGAGTATTTCGGAGTGTACAGAATGGATACCAGAATCGTTAAGACAAAGCTTCGGCTGATGAGTGCCCTGTCCGAACTTTTAAAGGATCGCGACATCGACAGCATCACGGTTTCCGAGCTCTGTAAGAAGGCCGGCGTCAACCGGACGACATTTTACAAGTATTACAATATCCCGCGGGATGTCGGAAAGGAATCCTTCGACCGGCACATGACGGAGCTGATGAAGGAAATCCATACGAACAGACCGGACACGCTGTATCAGACCATGCTCTACTGCTGCCGAGAATACCGCGAGAATTACAATCTGACCAGTCAGATCTTTCCCGGCATCAAAATTTCGGAAAAGGAACTCAGTGATTTCTATCTGGGCCTGCAGGCGGATACCGTTGCCGGGCATGAGCATCAGCTGCGTTTTATCGCCGGCGGCTCGGCAGCGATCGTCAATCACTGGCTGTCCAGGGAACCCGAAATCTCGCCGGAGGACATTGCCCTTGTTCTGACGGATATGATCCAGGCGGTGCTGAAAACCTGACCGGATCAGCGGATATCAAAGCATTTGTTGATGTTTTTGACCGTACCTGCGACCAGCAGTCTCCTGCCCTCCTGCAGCTTTTCGTAAGGATCGATATCCGTGACAACCTTTCCGTTCACGCGGGCGCCGATGATGTTGAGCGCGTAATTTTTCCGGATTTCCAGCTCTGATATCGTATGACCCACCCATTTTTTCGGAATCACGACATCGTAGATCGCGCAGTTTTTATCCAGCTCGAAATAGTCGAAAATCGAATCGTTGCTGAGCCGGATCGCGGTCTGCTCCGCAAGCTGACGCTCGGGATAAACCACTTCATCCGCGCCGTTGTTGAGAAGGAATTTCTCCTGAATATCTCTTGATGCGCGTGATACGACGTATTTTGCGCCGTGCTGCTTCAGAAGATAGGTCACTTCAAGGGAACTCTGGAAATTGTCCCCGATCGCCACGATGCACAGATCATAATCCCTGACGCCGATGGTATTGAGAAAGGACTCTTTTTCCGCATCGCCGATCAGGGCGCTTGTCACATAGGGAAGCACGTCGTTGATATGGGATTCATTTGTGTCAACAGCCATGACTTCCTGTCCGAGTTCGGTAAAGTTTTTGGCGAGGCTTCTGCCGAAGCGCCCCATACCGATGATCAGAATTGATTTCATTGTATTTCCTCCTCAATTGTTTTCAGCCGATACTGACGTCTTCTACCGGGTATCTTCCCTGATTGCCTTTGTTTTCACGAAGCGCCGCAAAAATGATGGTCAGTCCGCCGACGCGTCCCATAAACATCAGAAGCATCAGAATCACTCTTGAAATCTGCGAAAGTCCCGGCGTTATGCCGAGCGTCAGCCCGACTGTCGCGATGGCCGACGCGGTTTCAAAAAGGCAGGTTTTCATCGGAAGCGTTTCGATGCGGCTGATCGCGAGCGCCGAAAAGACACAAAGCATCAGATACATCGAGACCACCGCAAGGGATTTCAGAACCGCGTCCGGATCGATGCGCCTTCCGAAGGCGGAGACTTCTTTTTTCTGCCGGAAGACAGAAAAGGCTGCAATAAAAATGACCGCCACCGTGTTAATCTTCATACCGCCGGCCGTAGAACCGGAGGCGCCGCCGATCAGCATCAGAAAAATCGTCATCGCGATGCCGCCGTCCGAAAGCAGGTTCAGATCGGTTGTGTTAAAGCCGGCGGTTCGCGGAGAAACTGTCTGAAAAAGCGCGGCGAGAACCCGGTCGGAGGGCTTCATCCCGGCGTTTTCCGCAAAAAGAAAATACAGGAACGGGAATACGATCAGAATTACACTGAAGCTGAGGACGATTCTGGACTGCAGACTGTACCTGCGGAGCCGGAATCTGTGCTGCCGGAAATCATCCCAGGTTCTGAAACCGATCGCGCTGATCAGAATCAGCAGGATCAGTACGATATTCAGAAGCCGGTCCGTTGTATAGGCAGTCATGGAAGAAAACGGCGCCTGTTCTCCCATCAGATCAAATCCTGCATTGCAGAAGGCGGAAATCGAATGGAAAAAGGCGTAGGGAATGCCCTTCAGGACACCGAAATCCCGGATAAATACAGGCATCAGCGCACATGCGCCGAGTGTCTCCGTAATGACGACCGTAGTCACAATGAAGCGCGTCAGCTTTACGATGCCGCCGACCTGAGAGGCGGAAATCGACTCCTGCATCAGGCTGCGCTGAAAAAGGCCGATCTTCTTTTTCCTCAGCATGGAAAAAAGTAAGGAAACGGTAATGACGCCGAGTCCGCCGATCTGAATCAGGCTGATAATGACGATTTTTCCGAATACCGTCCAGGTCGAGGCTGTATCCAGTACGACAAGACCTGTGACACAGGTCGCGGAAACTGCGGTGAAAAGCGCATCGGAAAAGCGGACCGCACCCGGAAGCTTTGAAGAGAGAGGCAGCATCAGAAGCCCCGTTCCAAGAAGAATCAGGGCGAGAAAGCCGAAAACGATTATCTGGAAATGGGAAAGACGCCAGCGTTTCTTTTTCATAGTAATCCACCCCTTTTTCTGTAATGTTGAATCGCTGTCATGATTTTATCATAAAGGATCGCTAAAAGATTGTCAAGAAGAGACTCCTGATCCGGGCATCTTTTTATTCTGACTTGACATTGCATTTTGATATGGCTAAAATCACTTTATCGCATTCACAAAGGAGACAATCCATGAGTAAAACAACCTGGCGCCCCGGCAATATGCTTTATCCGCTGCCTGCAGTGATGGTAAGCTGCAAAAGAAAGGGCGAGGAAGAGCGCCCGAATATTATCACCGTCGCCTGGGCCGGCACTGTCTGCTCCGATCCGCCGATGCTGTCGATCTCCGTGCGGCCGTCCCGTTATTCGCACGATATTATCGAGGAAAGCGGAGAATTTGTCGTGAATCTTGTGACGGAGAAGCTCGTTTTGGCCTGTGATTTCTGCGGCGTGCGTTCCGGAAGAGATTTTGATAAATTCTCGGGCCTCGGGCTGCACCCCTATGTCTCCGATCTTTTAGAGACGCCTGCGATTGAGGAAAGCCCCGTGAATCTGTACTGCAGCGTGGTGAAAACGGAGCGGCTCGGATCGCATGACATGTATATCGCGGAAATCAAAGGCGTGACGGTGGATGAAAGCTATCTCGATAAGAACGGAAGGTTCGATCTTGAAAGCACCGGCCTGATTGCCTATTCGCACGGCGAATACTTCTCGCTCGGTGAGAAGCTCGGAAGCTTCGGCTATTCTGTCAGGAAGAAGAAAAAGTAAAAAAGGATCCGGTCATGCGGCCGGATCCTTTAATAATATATGGGTGATTCAGATCTGGGTGATCAGTAGCCGAGATTCTTGATCACGCTCTTGATGGCGTCTTTATTGGCGTCGTCCTCGTCGACATAGATGAAGGTGTCGGCAATCTGCGCGCAGTACATGAAGCGGCCGCCGTTGCTCTGGGAATACATCTTGTAGTCGTCGTGATCCGTGGTCTGCGCGGAGCCGGCGCCGGTCTTCTGCCCTTCCATATAGGTTTTGCAGGTATAGTAGTAAGCCTGGGCGTTCTCAACCGTATCGACATCCAGATAGATGATATACCAGCCGTCCGGGCTTTTCGCCGCCTGTGCGCTGGTAAAGATGGCATCGGTATAGGTCGAGGAAGCGTCCGTCACCGTAAGGCCTGCGGCCTCTGCTTTGGTCTTGAAATCTGCAGCGGAAAGCGCTTCCTTTTTACCGCCGCAGGCAGAAAGTGAAAGAATAAGCATGGCAGCGGTTAAAATAATTGCTATAACTTTTTTACTCATGGTGATTCCTCCTTTTAAACTTTCAGAATTTTGGGCATATGGATATGCCTGCACTTTAATCTTACAGTAATAAGAAGAAGTTGTCAAGAGGGTTGCGGGGAGTGTGAAGGTGAAATAAGGACGAAAATGGTGTCATGTCGTCGCTCCTCATTGTTTTAAGCGTAAACCGATCACTCCGCACTGTGTGCTCTCGTGATCGGAAAGTTTGCGGCCACGTTACTGACGAAAACCCGGATCGCTTCGTGCTTTGCACTCCCGCGCTCCTACGACATTCGGCACTTTCGGCGTATTTCATACGCCTTCGCGCCTCATGTCGTACGTTCGCCAGACATAAAAACACCCGGAAACGCAAGCGCTTCCGGGTTGATTTTTATGCCTGTCTCACTGTTTTCGTCACATCATCCCCATGCCGGGATTGCCGGCGGGCATGGCCGGTGCCGGCTCCTTTTTGGAAGCGACAACGGACTCGGTGGTCAGGAGGGTTGAAGCGACGCTGACTGCGTTCTGCAGGGCGGAACGGGTCACCTTTGCCGGATCGAGGATGCCGGCCTTGACCATGTCAACGTACTCGTCGTTGTAAGCGTCATAACCGACGCCGGCAGCGGCTTCAGTTACTTTGTTGACGATGACATTGCCGTCAAATCCGGCATTGTCAGCGATGAAGTACAGCGGAGCTTCCAGGGCCTTGAGAACGATTCTCGCACCGGTCTTCTCGTCGCCGTCCAGCTCGTCAACGACCTTCTGAACTTCCTTCTTGGCAAGGATGTAAGCGGTTCCGCCGCCGGCAACGATGCCTTCTTCAACAGCGGCACGGGTTGCGTTCAGAGCATCTTCCATACGGAGCTTGGCTTCCTTCATCTCGGTCTCGGTTGCTGCGCCGACACGGATAACGGCGACGCCGCCTGCGAGCTTCGCGAGACGCTCCTGCAGCTTTTCTTTATCAAAATCGGAGGTGGTGACTTCGATCTGCGCACGGATGGAAGCGATACGGTCGCTGATGTCCTTCTTGTCGCCCATACCGTCAACGATGATGGTATTTTCCTTGGTAACCTTGACGGACTTTGCACGGCCGAGCATCTGCATGTTCGCATCCTTCAGCTCAAGGCCCAGCTCTTCACTGATGACCTGGCCGCCGGTAAGAACGGCGATGTCCTTCAGCATTTCTTTTCTTCTGTCGCCATAACCGGGTGCCTTGACAGCAACGACGCTGAAGGTGCCGCGCAGCTTGTTGACGATCAGGGTGGTCAGGGCTTCGCCTTCCACATCCTCCGCGATGATCAGCAGGCTCTTCCCGGACTGCACGATCTGCTCGAGGATGGGCAGGATCTCCTGGATGTTACTGATCTTCTTGTCGGTGATCAGGATGTAAGGGTTCTCGAGGACCGCTTCCATCTTGTCCATGTCGGTGGCCATGTAGGCGGACACGTAACCGCGGTCAAACTGCATGCCTTCCACCAGATCCAGTTCGGTCTGCATGGTCTTGG
>CAMOZF010000055.1 GCA_946630765.1 uncultured Lachnospiraceae bacterium
GCGCTGCGGAGAACACCTCATCCGGCCCTGCGGAGAAGAGTGCAGACGAGGCTGCACCTCATCCGTCAGCTTCGCTGACACCTTCCCCTCAAGGGGAAGGCGAGGTGAATACCGAAATCGACACCCTCTCCGAAAAGAAGCCTGAAATCACCTTCGAGGATTTCGGGAAGATGGAGCTTCGCGTCGGTGAAGTCATCGCCTGCGAAGCGGTTCCGAAGTCCAAGAAGCTGCTGTGCTCCAAGGTGAAGGTCGGCAACCAGGTGAAGCAGATTGTGTCCGGCATCCATGCCTGGTATACGCCCGAGGAGATGGTCGGGAAAAAGGTCATGGTGCTGATGAATCTGAAGCCTGCGAAGCTCGCCGGCGTGCTTTCCGAAGGCATGCTTCTGTGTGCGGATGACGGCAAAGGCGGCGCCTGCCTGATGACGCCCGAGAAGGACGTTCCGAACGGAGCGGAGATCTCCTGAGTTATCGGGAGTTTGGAGACAGGTTCGTCAGTTGGGGACAGGTTCCTTTCCGGAACCTGTCCCCAACTGACGACTGACGAAACTATTGACATTTCGCTGAAAACACGTATAATTAAGAATTGTCCGGAACTGCAGGAAGCAGTCCGCTGTGCAGAAGCACTTTAATTTTACAGAGCATCGAAGATTTTACGGAATTTGTCAGGAAGACAGGTTTTTTGCGCATGGATGCGCAGAAAGGAAACTTGTCTTTTTTATTTCTGCATTCTTCGAAGGAGAAAGGAGTTTCTATGCATATGGCGGACGCTTTGGTGAACCCGATTGTTGCGGGCACCATGTATGCGGCTTCTGCAGGAGTTGCGGGTTATTCGATTCACAAGGTACGGCTGGAGGACAATCAGAAGAAAATCCCGCTGATGGGCGTGATGGGCGCCTTTGTCTTCGCGGCGCAGATGATCAATTTTACGATCCCGGGGACAGGTTCCTCCGGACATCTGTGCGGCGGAATGATGCTTTCGGCGCTTCTCGGGCCCTGGGCAGGATTTCTGACGATGATCGGCGTGCTGCTGATCCAGTGCCTGTTCTTCGCGGACGGCGGACTTCTGGCGCTGGGATGCAACATCTGGAACATGGCCTTCTACGGCTGCTTTGTCGGTGCGCTTTTAATCTGGCGTCTGATTATGAAAAACGGGGCTTCCCGTGTGAAGATCATCCTGGCCTCGGTTCTCGGATGTGTGCTGACGCTTCAGATGGGCGCGTTTTCGGTGACAATCGAAACGCTTCTTTCCGGTGTGACCGAGCTTCCCTTCAAAACCTTTGTCGCGGCGATGCAGCCGATCCATCTTGCGATCGGACTTGTTGAGGGGCTGATCACGGCCGCGGTGCTTCTTTTCGTCTATGAAGCCCGCCCGGAGCTTCTGTGGGGCATCGAAGGGCAGAAAAAGGAAGCGAAGCTCAGCCTCGGCTGGACGCTCGGAATTCTCGGCGGAATTGCGCTTCTTGTCGGCGGCGGACTGTCGCTTGCCGCATCTTCTCTTCCCGACGGTCTTGAATGGGCAATCGGCCGCGTCACCGGCGCCGAGGAGCTGGAAGCCGCTGAAGCCGGCATTTACGCGGCGGCGGACAAGGTGCAGCGTGCGACCTCGTTCCTTCCGGACTATGCCTTTAAGGGCTCCGAATCGGCGGCGGGAACGTCTGTGTCCGGCATTGTCGGCGCCCTGATCGTGGTGGCGGTCATGGTCGGTGCGGCGCTTCTTCTCCGCTTTTTCAGGAATAAGAAAAAGGAAAGTGCGGCGAAGAACTGAAAAGTGATCTGAAAACAAAACCCTGAAGGGCAGGCAGTAATGAGCAAAATCGGTCAGGCAATCAGCGAGATACAGTCTCTGGAGAATCTTGCCAGAGAGGACAGGTGGGTGAATCGACTTCACCCGCTTTCAAAGCTGATCCTGACCGTTTTATATATCACGGTTACCGTGTCTTTCCCCAAGTACGACCTTCCGGGACTCGCGGGCATGGTGCTCTATCCGGCGGCGGTTTTTGTGATCGCAGATCTTTCATTCAGGGACGCCCTGCGGAGACTTCGGGTGGTGCTGCCGCTTGTGATGGTCATGGGCGTTCTGAATCCGTTTTTTGACCGGGAAATCCTGCTCACGATCGGGAACCTGCCGGTTTCGGGCGGGGTAATTTCGATGCTGAGCCTGATGGTCAAGGCGGTTCTGACAGTCCTGGCGGGCTATCTTCTGATCGCGACAACCTCGATTGAAAAAATCTGCTATGCGCTTCGGGTGATCCACATTCCGAAGACCTTTGTCGTTGTTGTGCTTCTGATCTACCGCTATGTGACAGTGCTGCTTTCGGAGGCGCGGCGGATCACGCAGGCCTATCAGCTGCGCGCGCCCGGGCAGAAGGGCGTGCATTATAAGGTCTGGGGCTCGCTTCTCGGGCAGATGCTTCTCCGGTCGATGGACCGTGCAAATGATATCTATGACAGTATGCTTCTTCGCGGCTTCGACGGAGAATTCAGAACCGGGCAGAAAGAGAAGCTGAAGGCGGCGGATTTTCTGTGGCCGCTTCTTTTCGGCGCGGTCATTGTGCTTCTTAGAATCTTCCCGGCGGCGGAGATTGTAGGGGCGTTGTTTGTGTAGGAAAGGGGTCGACAAAGTGATGGGATCCCTCGGCTGCGCTCGGGATGACAGAAAGGGGGCATATGAGCCATATTCATATCGATGTCGAAAATCTGAATTTCGCCTATGAGAAAGAGACGCCGGTCCTTTCGGGCCTTTCTTTTCATGCCTCCGAGAATGAGGCGGTCGGCATCATCGGCGCGAACGGGGCCGGGAAATCCACATTTCTCAAGCTGCTTGTCGGGCTGGATCTGAACTTTACGGGCTCGATCCGGATTGAGGAGATTCCGCTGGAGAAAAAGACACTCCAGCTCATCCGCGGGAAGATCGGCTATGTATTTCAGGATTCCGACAGCCAGCTTTTCATGACGACGGTCGGCGAGGACGTGGCCTTTGCGCCGAGAAATTACGGTCTGCCGGAGGAAGAGGTGGAAAAGAGAGTGCAGGAAGCACTCGAGAAGGTCCACATCACGCATCTTCGGGACAAATCGATCTTCAAGCTTTCCGGCGGAGAGAAGAAGCTCGCGAGTCTTGCGACGATCCTCTCGATGAGTCCGGACATGATCCTTCTGGACGAGCCCTCGGTCGCGCTGGACCCGAGAAACCGCCGGAACCTGATCCATGTGCTCAATGAATTTGAACATCTGAAGCTGATCGCAAGCCATGATCTCGACTTCATCTGGGACACCTGCAGCCGGGTCGTGCTGGTTCACGAAGGGCAGATCATTGCGGACGGGACGCCGGACGTCATCCTGCGGGACGAGAAGCTGCTTTCGGAAAACGGCCTGGAGCTTCCCCTGTCTCTGACCGGCCGCTGAAGCGCGGCATTTCGTGCACACACATTTTTCACTTGCCAAGTACAGAGAAAGCGTGTATACTGTTCGTACGGGGGGAATTGTTCGTCCCGCTATTATGGACAGAAAGGGAGGAATGCCGGATGAGAATGGAAAGAATCAATTCCAATCAGATCAGGATCGTGATCTCCAATCAGGATCTTGCCGAATGGAAGCTGACAATCCGTGAGATGAAGTATGGCAGCAAGGAAACGACTGAGCTTTTCCGGCAGATGATCTCGAAAGCGGTTCAGCAGTATTCCTTTAATCAGGATGGCCTTCCGCTGATGATCGAGGCGGTCCCTGTCAGTCAGGAGGAGCTGCTTCTGATTATCTCCGCAGTGGAGGATGCGGAAGAGCTGGATCCGCACTTCGCGTCCTTTGCTCCGCCCAGTCCCGCGCTTCCCGGTTTCCCGGAGACCGAAACCACGAATGCCTATGAACCCGGCAAGGGCGGCAATTCCGTTAAGGCGCTGGTTCTGACATTTGCCGACATCGACTCGGTGATGGAGTTCTCGTGGAGCATCGGCACCGGTTTCATGGGACATACGGCACTCTACCGCGTGCCGAAATCCACCGCCTTCTACCTCGTCATGGAGAAGCCGGAGGGGATGGAGAATGACACTTTCATGCACTTTATGAACGGACTTCCGGAGTATGCGGATGTGGTTCCGCAGTCCGGTCCGCTGTACGGATACCTTCTGGAGCACGAAAAGCCGCTGATGGATGATCCGCTGAGAAAGTTTGCCGGATACTGACAGAAGAAGGCGTTTGCCGAAAAAGGATATAATTTTAAGAAATTGTATAAAGAAGCGGCGGATTTCAGAAAGCGTTGAAACCCGCCGTTTCTTTGCGCCTGAAGGCAACTGTGCGTTGACAAAAAGCGGCCTGCTACATTATAATCAAAGTGGATTCTGGGCGTCTGACAGCGCCCGTAAGCGTTCGGCGGATGCGCCGGGAAAGGAGCCTGTGATGGCAAGAAAAGCAGAAAACCGGAAAACCTATAATAATGTTCCGATGGATTATTTTGTGCAGAAATGCCGCAGCATTGAGCAGGGCGGACTGAATCTTTCGCTGAAGTCTGAAAATCCCGAGGCGGACGGCAGTGTGTGGTTTCGGATTCACCACGGAATGACCGCGATGTCCTATGGCGAGAAAATTACGATTACGCTTCGGCCCCTCGGTCAGGGGACGGATGTGCATGTGCTTTCGGAGTGCGGAATGCCCACGCAGCTTGTGGACGGCGGAAAGAATAAGAGCAACTGCGCGGTGATCTTCCGTTATCTTGAGGCCAATATGCCCGCAGCAGCGCCGCAGGGCGTTGTTCCGCCGATCAGTCCCGCAGCACCGCAGGCGCCTTCGCGGGGCACGGTACAGCAGGACTATGTCTTCTGCATGCAGTGCGGGACAAGAAATTCCCGGGCGGCAAACTTCTGCATGAACTGCGGCAGCAAGCTGATGCTCCCGAATTAAGAAAAGAAAAGGAAAAGAGAAACAGACTGAATGAATTACTATCTGGTAGACTATGAAAATGTAAAATCCCACGGTCTTGACGGCGTTGTCAAGATGACACCGGAAGACGTCGTGTGCATTTTCTACAGTGAAAATGCCGACAGCATGACCTTTGCGCTTCACAGGAAGCTGAATGAAACAACGGCTCATGTCATTTACGAAAAGGTTGAGGTCGGTACGAAAAACGCGCTGGATTTCCAGCTTGTCACGGAGCTCGGATACCTGATCCGCGATCTGCAGGGGCAGGATGTGAGCTTCTTTATCGTCAGTAAAGACAAGGGCTACGGCAATACGGTCACTTACTGGAAAAAACGCGGCGTGCGTATCGCGCAGGTGATCGACGTCAGCGGTCAGGACGAGCAGAAGATCGAGAGTGATCTGAAGGCCAAGGTCGAGCCGCTGGTGAAGGACAAGGATGTGGTCGACAAGGTCGTGAAGATGATCCTGCAGTACAAAACGAAGCAGGGCATCAACAACGCGCTGATGAAGGAATTTCCGAGCAGGGACAATAAGCGTTCGAGCGAGATCTATTCCGCGATCAAGCCGCTCCTTTCCGATAAGAAGGGCGATGTGAACGCACAGGCTGCGCCGGCGCCGGAGAAGGCCGAGATGCCGAAGACGGTATTCGAGTCCTGGAAAGAGGAGCCGAAAAAGCCTGCAGAGGAGGAGTTGATGAAGGCGAAGCCGGAAGCCGCGGCGCCTGCCGCAGCGCCCGAAACTGCCGCAGCAGAGCCGGAGAAGGAAGCGCAGCTGACAGCTCCTGCCGATTCGGCGGAGCAGACCGCAGTGCTTTCCGATCACGCGGAGCAGGCCGAAAAGGCCCCTGAAAAGGCTCCTGAGAAGGCTGCCGAAAAAACATCCGAAAAGCCGAAAAAGAAGGCCGGAAGGCCCAGAAAAAACAGCACGAAGGCCGCTTCCAAGGCAGCAGGCAATGCCGAAGCGCCCGTGGAAGCAGCTGCCGAGCCCGAAAAGCCGGTGTCTGAGAGCGATAAAGCGGAGCAGCCCGTAAAAAAGAGCGCCCGCAGCAGAAAGCCCAGGAAGACGCAGGAAAATTCCGCAGCGAATGAGCCTGTAAACGATACAGCGAAGCAGGAGGAGAAGTAAATGCCCTGTACGACCATTCTGGTTGGAAAGTATGCGAGTGCCGATCACAGCACCATGATGGCGAGAAATGAAGACTCCGGCGCCGGATCCTTTGCGCCGAAAAAGTTTATCGTCGTGAATCCCGAGGACCAGCCGCGGCTTTACCGCTCGGTGATTTCGAAGGTGGAGATTCCGCTTCCGGAAAATCCCCTGCGTTATACAGCGGTTCCGAATGCGCTGCCGGATGAGGGAATCTGGGGCGAGTGCGGCGTCAACGCCTGCAACGTTGCAATGAGTGAGACCGAGACGATTACGAGTAATCCGCGCGTGCTTTCGGCGGATCCGCTGGTGAAGGGCGGCATCGGCGAGGAAGACTTCCTGACGATCGTGCTTCCCTATATCCGTTCCGCAAGAGAGGGCGTGAAGCGGCTCGGCGAGCTTCTGGAGACCTACGGCACCTATGAGATGAACGGAATCGGCTTCCAGGACCGGGATGAAGTCTGGTGGATGGAAACGATCGGCGGACATCATTATATTGCGCGGCGCGTGCCGGACGAATGCTACGCGGTCATCCCCAATCAGCTCGGCATCGACACGATGAATTTCCGCGACGCCTACGGCAGGGAAGAGGAATTCATGTGTTCCGCGGACCTTCTTCAGTTCATCCGCGAAAACCATCTGGATCTTCGGATGGACGAGGACGGCGAGGAGCAGGAGCTTTCCTACGAGACGGATTTTGATGTGCGGGCGGCTTTCGGATCCCATGACGATTCCGATCACAGCTACAATACGCCGCGCGCCTGGGATGCGGAGCGGTATCTGAATCCGAAAAGCTTTGTCTGGGAGGGCCCCGGGGCGGATTTCACGCCGGTATCGGACGACCTTCCCTGGTGCCTCGTGCCGGAGCATCGGATCACGGTCGAGGACGTCAAATACGTGCTGTCCCTGCATTTCCAGGGCACGCCGTACGACCCTTACGGAAAGTACGGAACACCGGAGAACCGCGGAAGATTCCGCTCGATCGGCGTGAACCGCAACAACTTTATCGGCCTCACGGTCATCCGGCCCGAACTTCCGGAGGAGATCGCGGCGATTCAGTGGCTGTCCATGGGCAGCAATGTCTTCAACGCGCTTGTGCCGTTCTACGCGAATGTGACGGAAACCCCGGCGTATTTCGCAAATACCGAAAAGACGGTTTCGACCGACAGCTTCTACTGGGCCAACCGGATCGCAGGCGCCTTGTCGGACGCCCATTTCTCGGAATGCGCGAGCCACATCGAGCGCTACCAGAAAAAGGTCGCCGTGCTTACGCGGCATGAGATTCTGGAAGGAGACCGGGATTACGTTACAGCGCGTCCGGAGGACGTCCACGTCTTCCTTCAGGAAAAAAATCAGAAGATCGCCGATCTCGTAAGGACGGAGACAGACGATCTTCTGGATAAGGTTCTATTTACCGCGAGTCTTGGCATGAAAAATGCCTATTCCCGCGCGGATGCCTGATCGGATCAGCGCTTTTTCAGCAGGTAATTCGCGACATTGAAGCCGTTTCCGATCACGGGGGCCATGCCGTCGCCGCCTGCGCCGTGCGCGCCGGTGAAATACAGACCTTTGATGTATTCGTCATCCTTCGGGTGCATGGTCCGTGCGACCGTGTGATCCGACATGGAATGCATGTAGCCGTAGACCGCGCCGTAGGGCGAGCCGACATAGTGGGCGAAGGTCGCCGGCGTCTCGATTACGATTTCCAGAATGTGGTCTTTAAGCGGCACGCCAAGCGCGGCGCCCATATCGTCGATCAGCTCTTCGGCAATCGCATGCCGCACCGAATCGTAGTTGTCGGCCGTGACCTCCGAAAAGGCCTCGACACGGGGCATGATGGTAATACTGAAGCTTGTGAGCCCTTCGGGCGTGGCCGCGGGATTGGCGGTATTGATGCAGATCGAGGCCATGTAACGCTCGCCGTAAAGCTTCCCCTGTTCACTGTGCAAATGGTCCGAATCCATGGAGGGCGCCTTGAACCAGCAGTAATCCTGCAGGTTCAGGGCGTCTTTGTCCATGTCCAGAATCATAATGACCGAGAAGGCCGTCAGGTTCATCCGGCGGGCGTCGATCATCCGAAGCGCTTTTTCCGGAACGGCGGAAGCGGGCTCGATCATCCGGCGGTAGACGGTATTCGGATAAGCGCCGGAGACGATCATACCCGCGTGGATTTCGTCGCCGCGCGCGGTCCGTACGCCGAAAACCCGGCCGTCCTTCACAAGGATTTTCTCGACGCGCTGGCGGTATTCGATCTGCACGCCCAGTTCCTCCGCGCGCTCCGCAAGCTTCAGGCTCAGCTCGTGGCTCGTGTACTTCGGGGGCGCGGCGCCGTGGCCGATGTATTCATTCATCAGGACGGCAAAGACCGTGAAGGGCAGGTCGGAAATCGGTCCGCCGACATAGACCCAGTACGGGGAAAGGATGTCCCGGATCTTTTCGGGAAGCTGAAAGGCGTCCATGACCTCCTTCGCCGAATAACCGAGCGTGCGGACAAAGGGCAAATGGTGCCGGAGAATGTGCAGGACGCTTTTCATTTCGTCCTGGAGCGTATGCGCACTTTCGCAGCACTCGCGGCAGAACATCAGGAACTCCAGAACCAGATCGTAGGTTCCCGGGCAGACCTCGTCCACTTCTCTCGAGAAGCGCTCGAAGCCCGGGTGGAAGGTCTTATCAAGCCCCGGAAGCATCAGGTGGTAGGCGTCCGGGATCGGCAGCCATTCGACAAAAACCCCGTGTTCCTCGAGCATGCGCGCGATTCTTCGCCGATCGCCGGGGGACCCGATCTCCATCATTTCATGAAGCGCGGCCTCGATTTCGATCCCGGAGCGGACAAAGCTTGTCGCAATTCCGCCGGGGAGGTTGTGCTGCTCAAGGACGAGCACCGATTTTCCGGCCTCCGCGAGACCGATGGCACAGGAAAGACCGGCG
>CAMOZF010000056.1 GCA_946630765.1 uncultured Lachnospiraceae bacterium
ACTCCTCCGGGGATTCGTCCGGGAGAAATTTCCCGCCGACACCGATCCATTTATTTTTATTGATATCATGCTTCTTGCGGTTTCGAAGAAGCATCAGATATTTGCCGTCTTTTTCGATATAGCAGAGCGTCGTCAGCATGCCGTGCCCTTTCCGTCAGTCGCTGATGTCGGAGTCCATGAAGATCAGGATCTCGAAGTCCGGATACATGGCTTTGACCTTTTCACAGATTCTTTCGTAAACCTGATGCCGGTCGGAGGAAAAACCAATGACCACGTCGAAACGGATCGTCTTCTTCTCTTCCTCGAAATGGAAGCCGTGGATCTGCAGGACCGAAGGCTCCTCCATGACCAGTTCGGTGATCCGGGATCTCGCCTGCGAGGCCGCGCCGTTTCTGGTATTCAGCGAATAGATGCCGATGCCGGTCAGGATCACATGATGATCGTTGTAAACCTTTTCCTGGATATTTCTTTCGACAAGGTCGATCTTTTCAGCCGTCCAGTAATCCGGCACCTCGATGTGCACGGAGCCCTGCCAGCGGTCCGGTCCGTAGCTGTGCAGCACGAGATCGTAGGCGCCGCTGACCTCCGGGAAGGAGGTGATCGTATCCTTGATCGCCTTCGACAGCTCGCTGTCCACGCGTTCGCCGAGGATCCGGCTCATTGTTTCACGCAGCATGTCAAATCCGGACTTGATGATCACAAGAGAGATCACTGCGCCGAGATAAGCCTCCAGAGACAGGCCGAAGATCATGAAAATACCGGCCGCAACAAGCGTCGATGCGGAAATCACGGAGTCCAGAAGCGCGTCCTTCCCGGAATCCTTCAGGGAATCCGAATTCACCTTCTCTCCGCGCTTTTTTACAAAGGTCCCGAGAAGGATCTTGACGACTACCGCAAGTCCGACAATGATCAGTGAGACCGGTGAATAGTCCGGCGTCTCAGGATGAATGATCTTTTTGACGGACTCCACAAGAGAGGTAATACCGGCGTAGAGTACGATGACCGAGATGATCTCTGCCGCAATGTACTCGTAGCGCCCGTGTCCTAAGGGATGCTTCTTGTCCGGTTTCTTTCCGGCGAGCTTGGCGCCGATCATCGTAATCACGGAAGAAAGTGCATCGCTCAGATTGTTGACCGCGTCCATGACGATCGCAATCGACCCGGAGATCCAGCCGATGACCGCCTTGACCGCCGCAAGAAGCATATTCGCGGCAATACCGATCACACTTGTCTGAACGATGACTTTACTTCTGTCTGTTTCCTGTTTCATAGCCTTTCTCTCTGAAAGTTATACGCTTTCGAAATTCCTGCGGACCCTGTCCTCAAACTGTTTCCTTTTTACAGCATTGATGATCCTCCGGTGACAATCCACGCCGCAAGCGTTGCGATCAGGATCGCGCCCGGATAGACGGTTCCTGTTTTCCTGTACACCAGTGTTCCCAGCACGCTGAATACCAGCACCTGCGGGAAGAACAGGATCAGAAGCGACATGAAGGGACCGCCGAAGGTGGAGCCGAACAACAGATCCGCGCCGGGGCCGATATTCAGGAAGAAGGGAATATATTCAATCAGAATGATGATGAATATACCGCCCGCCATCATGACCACGTTCCGCCACCAGGTCTGCACAAATCCTCTGAATCCGGGTTCATAGGTCCACCGCGTGCGCGATGAGGCCATGATCTTCGAGTTGTTCAGGATAAAGAACAGCGCGAACACCGGGATATACACGAAAAACTGCAGCAGCCGCTCTCCGTTGAAGCCCTTGAAGAAGGGCCAGATAAAGCGAAGGTCCAGCTTGAAAAGAAGCTCGCAAAGCACCACGCAGAGATACATCAGCGCCACCGTGCAGAGCACGAGAACCGCCGAACGAAGACACAGCGAAACACTGATCTTTTCCGGCTGTCTTTCCGTCGAAAGTCCCATATCGTAATAGCTCTGCTGAATGCCGCGCCTTCTGCCCCGTTTCTGTCCGATCACCGTCATCACGACCATGACCAGGATCAGAAGAAGGTACCAGGCGATAAAGCCGTTTCCGACTGTCATCCGGAACACCTTCTCAGGAAGCGGCAGCAGTCCGTGTCCGAGCTGCGTCATAAAGGGGTAGGTGGACGCCGCGATCAGCATTGTGACAACCGCGCCCTTCCACCAGGAGCGGCTGGTCTTTCCGCGGTAGGCGCTCGGAAGCGGCTGAATCACCTGCGAGAAGAACGGAATCGTCAGAAGAAGATTCATCCACGGAATCAGCGACGCGATCACAAGAAGCATCGCAAGAAGCACGAGCCATTCCTTTACCATCGCAATCTGATGATCCGAAGGGATCGAAGATTCATGACCGAGCGCCGCATCAAACCAGTCGATCGCGGTCGCAAGGCCGTGCTTGTGGTGTGTCGTCAGGCGGTGATTCGTCTTCAGAAGTTCGATTCTCCGGGCGCTCCCCAGATCAAAGCTTCCGTAGGTCGTGTTCCAGGCGGCGGAAGCCGCGTCTGTCCCAAGAAACGCGGTCCGAAGATCGCTCTTCAGAAGATCGTCGCTGACAACCTTCTGATAGTCGCGGAAATAGCTGAATTCATCCCACTTTGCCTGCAGAAGAAGCACATTGTTGAAATGGATCTTCCCTGCGTCATAGGCCTTGTCAGTGAAAAGCTCGCCGCACTGAAGGACAATGGCCTTCGGCTCATAGTCGTTGTGGACGAAGGACGCCGCAACCGACCACGAGGACCAGGTGCCCATCGAATGTCCGGAAATTCCGAGACGCCGGCCGTCAACAAAAGGATAAGACGCGAGCACCGCATAGGCGATATTGCCGCCCGCCGAGGAATCCGTGAGAACATTTCCCTGATCGTCCGTTGTATAGCGGCGGTCGAAGAAGCTGAGGTTACTGAAGTTCATCATGACCCGGTAGCGCACCGGGCCGCCGGCGGATTTGAAGGTGCCGTCCGCCTCGCTGTCTTCTCCGTAATTGACCGTCACCTTGTGATTGACATAGCCGCGGTTCACGAGGCCTGCCGTGGTTTTTCCGTGGCCATATTCGTCGATCGCAAGGACGACATATCCTCTTCTTGCGAGCTCGATCGAATAGGCCGCGCAGGTCTCATGGTCATTCTGATATCCGTGCAGAAGCAGGATACCGGGCGCCGGATTCTCCTCCGTCGCCCCCGCAGGCTTGTAAAGCTTGTAGAAAATCTGTCCGATATTCTTTCCTTCGTGCTCCGCAGCGATATAGCCTTCTTCTATCTCAATACTGCCGTTTCCGTGCTGGATCCTGTTTGCGGCAAAGAGACAGATGAACGCCGCAAGAAGGAAAACTGCCGTAAGTACCGCTGCCTGAATTCTCTTAGTCTTCATCACAAGTCCTCCATAAAGCATATAAAACACAAGACGATAGCTGCCGGCTGATTATCGGAATGCGCGATTACGCATCCATCTGACTGATCTTTTCGATGATTTCCGTGAGCGCACTGGTATCGTAGTCGCTGATCTTTCCTTCGTCCACGAGCACCGAGATCTTCGGATCGATCGGAAGCTTCGAAACGGTGTCAATATTGAAGGAAGCCGCGAGCTCGTCGATATGGCTCTCGCCGAACAGCAGATGCTTTTTCCCACAGTCCGGGCATTCGAAATATGACATGTTCTCTACGATGCCGAGGATCGGAATATTCATCATGTCGGCCATCTTCACCGCTTTTCCGACGATCATCGACACCAGCTCCTGCGGCGAGGTTACGACAATAATGCCGTCCACCGGAAGGCTCTGGAACACAGTCAGCGGTACGTCGCCGGTTCCCGGAGGCATGTCCACAAACATGTAGTCAATATTGCCCCAGGCCACGTCGGTCCAGAACTGCTTGACGGCGCTGGCGATGACCGGGCCTCTCCAGACGACCGGATCCGATGCGTTCGGCAGAAGCAGGTTCATCGACATGATTCTTGTGCCGTTTTCCGCCGCCACCGGGTACAGATTCTGCCCGTCAGAGGTACACTTCTCTTCCGCGATTCCGAAGCTCTTCGGGATCGACGGTCCGGTAATGTCCGCGTCCATGATCGCGGTCTGGCATCCTTTTTCCTGCATAGCCGCCGCAAGAAGCGATGTCACGAGAGACTTGCCGACACCGCCCTTGCCGCTGACGATGCCGATCACCTTTTTGACGCTCGAAAGCGCATTCAGCTTCTCACGAAAATCCTGCGCCGAACGTCTCGAAGGGCAGTCCGCGCCGCAGCTTTCACACTGATTATTGCAGTTTTCACTGTTTACTTCACTCATTCCCTGTTAACTCCAATCTGCTGATATTTACGAAACGGATCTCCAAAAGATCCATGATGGTATGTGTTCAACCGATACACAAAACTCCACTATGATATTATACTCTATGTCACGCTATAAAGCAAATAAGTTTTTCAGAAGAACGCATAAAAAGAAGGGCACATTCCGTGCCCTTCAGAAAAACATTTTTCAGTTCTGTTCCGTTTCTGCGGTTTTTCCGCCAAGGACGTTGAATCCGATCGCGGGGAACAGGTAGATTCCCGCCTGCACCAGGCCGAGGCCGACCGCGATGGGCCCGGGTTTACGGAAGACAAAGGCGCCGAACAGGACAACAATCATCGCAATAATGACGACCGCAAGATCCGCCGCAAGATAGATCCAGCAGCGCTTCCAGTGGAAGATGAATCCGAGGACGGCAGATACCAGCGTCATGATCAGCGCGCCGATGCCGATCCGTCTGAAAAGAACGACGGCGGTTCTTGCGAGCGCTTCATCAGAGGTTCTGAGATATATGCCGAGAAGCTTGTTTCCGAGCGCGAGGCACAGGAAAATCCACAGAATCTCGATCGCAGCCGCAGCAATCACACCGATCATCGAGATGATGTGTGCGCCGGTCTTTTTCTTCACGATATGCGAAAGCAGCATCGCGCCGATGGTCACGCCGAAGATCAGCAGATTAAGAGAATTCATCAGACTCAGGCTGACACTGAAAATTGCCGTGACCTGCACCGCGATGCTGGAGGACGACTGCAAGGTGGCGCCGAGCCGCGAGATCATCACATTGGAAAAATAGGTGAAGAAGCTGAAAAACACGCCGCCGAGTACATAGGACAGCAGATAATTCCGCTCGATGATCAGCTTCGGAAAGGCCTTGCGGTCCCGAAGCACACTCTTCTTTTCCGCATCCTGCGCTTTCTTTCCTGAACCCTCGGGCTTTGGCTTTTCCTGCGGCGGCGCCGGATCAACTGCTTCGGGCTCCGCTTCAGTCGGTGCTTCTTCGGGCGTCTTTCCTGAAGCTTCCACTCCCTCTTCGGCGGGCGCTTCCGATGCCGCATCCGCAGATTCTTCCGCAGTTTCTTCCGGAATTTCCTCCGGGACTTCTTCTGCGGGTTTTTCTTCGGGCGCCGCGGCCGGATCTTCCGTGGCCTGCGTCTCCTCCGCTGCCGGGTCCTTCGATTCCGTCATTTCCTCCTCCGGCATTGGACAGCCGCAGTTCGGGCAGAAACGTTTACCGGGTTCCACGTCATATCCACAATTGCTGCAAATCATCTTTCCACCTCCATCAGACTGATATCACTATCTTACTGCTTTTTTTCCGTGATTTCAAGCGCTTCCTTCAGCAGCTGCTCCGCAAGCCCCTCCGTTTCCCGGAACACATTTACATAGCCGGAAAGGGATGAAGCCTTTGTCCTGAGGTCGCGGCTGTGGCCGCTGATGTAGATTCTGCAGCTGCCGCGCCCGTTTTTGGCTTCCTGGATCATATTGGCGCCGGCGGAATTTCCGTCGAGCGCGAGGAGCACCGAGGGTCTTCTCTTGAAGATTTCGTAGCTGACGCTCTTATAGAGTCCAAGCCCGGCCTCCTCGATCGACACCCGCACAGAGACGCCCGATTCGAGGATTTTCTTCTTTTCCTTCAGGCTGACCGCGGCGGGCACGAAGGCGAAGATTTCAAATCTTCCCCGGTTTTCCTCGAGGATCAGCCGTTCGTAGCCCGACAGATGATGCCCGATGACAAAGAAGTACTTTTCGGGGTCCGCCTTCTCCATCAGATCCTTTACAAAATGGATAATTTCCTTCCGCGGCGTCGTGTGGTGCCTGTCGTTATTGAAGCTTCCGCCGAGTACGACAAGCGGGATTTTATCCGCGGGAAGTTCCCGGATCCGCTGAGAAAGCGCAGATTCTGCCCGCTCCTTCTGCTGAAGGGAAAGGGCGTCGAAGGCGGTGTCCCGGCAGGCCTCGATCTCACGCTTCAGATAGGCTTCATAGCAGCCCATGCCAAGCCGCCGGTCCAGCATCTCCTGCTTTTCTTCATAGGCCTCGAGACTCTTTTCAATCACGCGGTCTTCCGCCTTTTTCATCAGCAGCAGATCTTCTCTTGAAAGATCCAGCATGCGCTCCAGGGCGAGCTCCTCGTCGATCGAATCTGTTCCGTAAAGCGCCCCGCCGTCTGTGCCCTGGACGCACATGACGCCCGCGTGCAGGTATTTTTTCAGCGGGTGCCGGTCGAGCGCGCTGAGGTTATTCAGCCGTACATTACTTGTGATCTGAAACTCCAGCACCGCGCCGCATTCCCGGATCTTTTGGATCAGCTTCTGTCCCTTTCTCGAGTCCAGATCGGCCGTGTAAAGGCCGTGGCCGATCCGAAGGTGCGGCATCTGCTGCCCCGGAAGAAGCGCATTCGTCACGCACTCCAGGCTGTTCATGACATTGTCTCTCAGGGAGTCATTTTCACCGGCATGGATGCGGATGACAAAGCCGGGCGCGTCTTTCGCGATCCGCACAATCTCGCGGATCAGCGGCGCCTGTTCCCGGATGTCCGTAATTTCTTCACCGACAATGTCCGAGCCCGCGACATAGGGATCGCAGGCGATCGCCTTCAGGATTCTCAGGCTTTCCTCGGCATTTTCCTGCTGCACGCTGTCCCGGATGATCGTCAGCGGAATACGCCGGAAGGACGCGAGAAAACGCAGCATGACGCCGGTCTCCCGGTAGATTTTCGGCATGACCTCGTGGATCTCCGAAAGCACCTGCACGACGCGGTCGCCCTTCAGAAGCGAGGTGTCCGAGATCTCCGCGTAGCGGATGCCCTTTCTCTGATACTGCCGCGCGATCCACAGAAGCTTGTCCTGGAAAAGCGAATTTCCCGCATAGTCCGAAGAGCAGCTGTCCTTCATCATCTGTTCCAGGGTCTGCACAATGTCCGGGTCCGGAATCGATCCGATGCCCGAGAGCTCCACGGGATGCGTGGAACGGGTTCCTTTCGTGAAGACGTAACGGTAGAGATAGACCTTCTCGAGATTCGTAAATACCGCCTGTCCGTCCTTCATGACCGCAAGAGAGGCGCGGATTCTCGGGATATTGTAGGCGGCGTCCCCGAGATTTTTCAGTATCAGATCCGCAAAATTGATCGTCGTATTGTCATCGATCTTCCGGTCGAGATACTTTCCGGAAAGTCCCGAATTTTCAAAGGCCTTCGCAGCCTCTGCGCGCCGCCGAAGAAGCGTCCTGTTCTGCTCCTCACTGACCCTCAGGCCGAGCTTTCGGATATAGTACAGCGGATAACGGATCTCGTGGCGGATGCCGAGCGCGATCAGCACGTCCGGCGTCAGGTTCGCGTTCATATGCGTATGCAGGTCCGTCCGGAATTTGCAGTCCGCGAAGATATAGGTCTTCACCAGCGTCTTCCGAAAGTCCAGATTGTAGTCCTTGGTCTGCGACATCAGGGTCTTACTGATTGCAGGAATCGAGGCCTTCCGCTCGATCGTCCCGTCCGGATAAATGTTCGCGACCTTCGTGTCACGGAGGCGGAAAACATAGACCTGTTCGTTGTCGTCATTTACATAACACGGAACCTGTCCCCGGATCACAAGAAGCCCCTGTTCATCCGTCGACAGGGGCAGTCCGCACATTCCGGCCAGGTTCCTGATCAGGTTCCCGGTGCCGTGGTTCGGGGTTCTCAGCACATAATTCATCTCGGATCCGTTCATGTCCAGATCCACGATGATATCTTTCTCTTTATCAAGATAAAAACAGCCGAAATAAGCCATTGATTCCTCCAGAAGACCCTTTCGGATCCCTATTTTCAAGCAGTTTCAGATCAGCCGGACAAGCCTGCAGTTTTCGATGCCTTCCTTCCAGAAATCACGGACCGGCCAGCGCTTGACCTGGCAGACAATGCTCGAGTTCATCGCGCCGTGTCCGACGATCAGAATGTCCTTGCCCTCGGAAAGCTTCGGATAGACCAGCTCCTCGAGAAATTCTCCGGTCCTTCTGAAAAGATCCTCCATGCTCTCCGCCCCCTCCGGCGGCTCCGTATAATTCTCCGGGTCCAGGAAGAAGGGCTTCACCGGACAGTCCGGAATCTGGAAGCAGCGCACCAGGCCTTCGCAGACGCCGAAGCTCATCTCAATCAGCCGCGCATCCTCAATGATCGGAACCGCTCTGTCCCGAAGAAGGATCTCGGCCGTCTCCTTCGCGCGGCTCAGCGGGGAGCAGTAGCAGAGATCAAAATGCACATCGAGACAGCTTTCCCTTGCGCGCTCCGCCATCTCCCGGCCTTCATCATTCAGGGGGATATCGGTTCTGCCCTGCAGTCTGTACTGATTGTTCCAGTCTGTTTTTCCGTGCCGGATAATATAAAGCATAGCGCCTCCATAATCTCTTCAGCCCCTCATTCGAAATGCTTCGTCTTTGATTCAGTCATTTTTGTCAGGGTGCTGAATAATTTACATTGTCTCATAAAAGCGCCGACATTGCAACCGTTTTCATCGGCAATCCGAAAAGAAAGCTTCCTGCGTCAAATCGCCACAAAAAGCCTTGAAAAAACGCGCGCCGCAGATTACAATAGAATTGTCACCAAGAGTCCTTTACACGGCAGATTCTGCCTGAGAAAGCCGGAGGAGGCTGCATCATGAACGATGAAAATACCAAAAAAGA
>CAMOZF010000057.1 GCA_946630765.1 uncultured Lachnospiraceae bacterium
AAGCTTGTCGCAATTCCGCCGGGGAGATTGTGCTGCTCGAGTACGAGCACCGATTTTCCGGCCTCCGCGAGACCGATGGCACAGGAAAGACCGGCGAGTGCCCCGCCGATCATAATCACGTCATAATGTTCTTTATAAAAATCCATTGTTTTCTTCTATCTGCAGCTGTTCAGCTCCATGATAAAAAATCGAAAATCAAGGATGGAACGCTTGCGTTACAGACTGATTTTCTATGTTTTTATCATGAGGGTGCTGAACAGTTACCTGTATTTTTCAATATTGACAACTTGCCCAAAGCTACCCTATCATTGTAATACAGATTTCACAGAAACTCAAGACCGTATCTCGGCCATCCAGCCGAAGATATTGACGCGGTAGCCGCCGATCAGCTGCTGGTTGACAGAAGCTGCTCTTTTCACGCTCGGCTTTCTGTAAATGATGTTGGCCGAAGAGGAGTTGTCCATTGAGTTACGCCCCTTTCATAAATGATACCTGAATTATGGCGGAGCTTTTCCGGTGGAAATAGTATAAAACAAACTTCTCTTGTCAGATTTTTTGAAAAGAATGCGAAAACTTGACATTTTGCGGGCCGCATAGTATAATGCAACAACTGAAAATGAAAACCGTTTTCATATGATTGCGATGCAAAAAGGGAGACCGGATGAATACCGAAAAAAACGCTTATAAAACGAGACAGCGTGAGCTTCTTCTTTCGTATCTTCAGGAAAATCCGTACCGGCATTTCACGGCGGCGGACATCTGCGAGCATTTCCGCTCGGGAGAGCAGCGGATCGGGACGACGACCGTGTACCGGCAGCTGGAGAAGCTTGTATCCGAAGGCCGGGTGAAAAAATACCAGTTTGAGGAAGGCGACAGCGCCTGCTTTGAATATGTAGGAAGTGAAGAGCAGGAGGTGCTCTGCTACCATCTGAAATGTGAGAAATGCGGCGTGCTGATCCACCTGAACTGCCGCGAAATCACGATGTTCGAGCAGCATATCACCGAGCACCACGGCTTTCTGATCGATCCGAGAAGAACCGTCTTCTACGGAATCTGTGAAAGCTGCCGGAAGGATCTTTCTGAGGACTGAGAAAAAGGAATTGACGAATGCAGAAAACTGAACCATTAAAAGATAACAGGAAGGAAGGAAAGGAAAAGCCGATCCTTCTGAACGCGAAGGACCTGGTGCTTGGCTATGAGGGCCGGCCGCTTTTGTCCGATCTGAATTTCACGGTGCATGAGGGGGACTACCTCTCGATCGTCGGAGAGAACGGCGCAGGAAAGTCGACCCTGATGCGCACGATCCTCGGGCTTCTTCGGCCGGTCAGCGGCGAGGTGCGCTACGAGAGCGGCCTGAAGCCGCAGATGATCGGCTATCTTCCGCAGCAGACCGAGGTGCAGCGGGACTTCCCGGCCTCTGTCCGGGAAATCGTGCTTTCCGGCTTTCAGGCGCAGCTCGGGCGCGGCTTCTTCTATAAGAAGTCCCAGAAGGACGAGGCCCTTGAAAATATGAAAAGGATGGGCGTCGCGGATCTCGCCTCGGAGAGCTTTTCCACGCTTTCCGGCGGTCAGAAGCAGCGCGTGCTTCTTGCGCGCGCGCTCTCGGCAAGCCGTCGGATGCTGCTTCTGGACGAGCCGGTGTCCGGCCTTTCACCGCAGGCGACGCAGGATCTCTACGACGTGATCGGGGAGCTGAACAAGGCGGGAACCACGATTGTCATGATCTCGCACGATCTGACGTCTGCGGTCGGCTATTCCAGCCATATCCTGCAGATCGGAAAGGAAATCTACTTCGGAACCGCGGAGGAATTCCACAGAACGCGGCTCGGAAGGCGGCATCTTCTCGGAGAAGAGAAGACGAGAAGCGGCGGGATGCGCTATTCGCATCCGATGTGAGAAGGGGGGGAAAAAAAGATGAACCAGATCATACAGTATCTGCAGTACCCCTTTGTCCGCTACGCGCTGATCGTCGGCATCCTTGTCGCACTGGTCTCGTCGCTTCTTGGCGTGACGCTTGTTCTGAAGCGCTTCTCCTTCATCGGTGACGGCCTTTCGCATGTGGCCTTCGGCGCGATCGCGGTCGCCTCCGTCCTGGAGATCGGGCTTCGGGCGCTCGGAAGAACCGGGCTTCTTCAGATTATGGAGAAGACGAACAATATGGTGATCGTGCTGCCCCTGACGGTGCTCGCCGCAATCCTTCTTCTTCGGACCGGCCAGAACACAAAGATCAAGGGAGACGCCGCGATCGCGATGATCTCGGTGTCGGCGCTCGCGGGCGGGTACCTTCTGATGAACCTGTTTTCCGCGACCTCGAATCTCGCGGGTGACGTCTGCAGCACCCTTTTCGGCTCTCAGTCCATCCTGACGCTCAATCTGCAGGACGTGGTGCTCTGCGCGGTCCTCTCGGTGGTTTCGGCGGGGCTTTTTATCCTCTTTTACAACCGGATCTTTGCCGTGACCTTTGACGAGAATTTCGCGAAGGCGGTCGGGACGAAAACCTCCGCCGTGAACCTTCTGATCGCGGTCATGATCGCGCTGATCATCGTACTTTCGATGCGGCTTGTGGGATCACTTCTTGTGTCGGCGCTGATCATTTTCCCGGCGCTTTCCGCGATGCGGATCGTGCGCTCCTTCCGCTCGGTGACCGTGGTTTCCGTGATCTTTTCCGGGATTTCGGCGCTTTTTGGCGTGGTGCTTTCGATCGTTCTGTCGACGCCGGTCGGCTCCACAATCGTCATTGTCGAGCTTCTCGGCTTCCTGATCCTCACGCTTGTCGGGAAAATCGCGGGAAGATAAAAAAGTTTGAAAATGGTTATTTCCCTATTGCCGGAAATGGTTTATAATATAACGATAATCGGTACAACTTTCCAAAATGAAAAGGACAGCGCTATGGAACGCATTGCAAGCTTTACCATTAATCATCTGAAGCTTCTGCCGGGGCTTTATGTATCAAGAAAGGACCGCTTCCAGGGCGTCACCGTGACGACCTTTGACATGCGCATCACGGCCCCGAACCGCGAGCCTGTCGTCGATATGCCGGCGCTTCATACGATCGAGCATCTCGGGGCGACCTTCTTAAGAAACAGCGAGCGGAAGGACGAAATCGTGTATTTCGGGCCGATGGGCTGCCGGACGGGCTGCTATATCGTGATGTTCGGCGAGCTTTCGAGCGAGGATGCCGCGCCGCTTGTGCTTCAGATGTGTGATTTTATCCTGGATTTCGAGGGAGAGATCCCGGGCGCACGGCCGGAGGAGTGCGGAAATTATTCCGAACAGAATCTTTCGATGGCAAAGTACTATATCAGAAAATACCGGGATGAACTCAGCAAGTTCCGCCGCTTCGTCTATCCCGAATAATCAGTGAGGCCTGTTATGGAAAAAAGAATGGATGAAGAGCACAGAAGCCGCCTCAGAAAAGAGCGCAGGGAGCGTCTGAAAGCACAGCTTCAGAAGCCCTGGGTTGCCTATACCTTCGCACTGTGTTCGGCGGTTGTGCTGTTTATGCTGCTTTCACATGTGGATGTTATTTACGGGGGCGTCCGTTGGGTTTTCTCGATCCTTTCCCCGGTCATTATCGGCATCGTGCTTGCGTATATTCTGAACCCGCTGGTGAACTTTTTTGAGCTGCGCGTGCTGAAAAAGATCCGTAAAAAAGAACCGAAACATCTTTTTTCGGTGATCCTTGCGATTGTTTCCGCGCTGGTTGTCGTAGCAGGCCTGATCGTCCTTCTGGTGCCGTCCGTAACGAAAAGCATCAGCAACATGGTCGGCAGCATTTCGAGCTACAGCAAAAACCTTGACCGGTATCTCGCGAATGTGACGGCCTTCATGGAGCGCTGGGGCCTGGATACGAGCCGCCTGTCGGATACGATCGAAGGCTGGTTCTCGAAGGCAGCCAATTATATGGTCGAAAATGCCGGAAAGGGCCTTTCCACGGCGGTGTCTGTCGGCAACAGTCTGATCAATTTCGGTATTGGCTTTGTCATCATGATCTATTTCCTGATCGGAAAGGAATCGCTTCTCCGGGGCATCAGCTCCCTTCGGCACGCCTACCTTTCAGCGGAGAATTACGAGCGGAATACGGCCTTTCTGGAGCGCTGCCACAAGATCTTCGTGCGCTTTATCAGCCTGAATATTTTGGACGCGGTGATCATCGGCGTACTGAACGCGATCTTCATGCTGATCCTTCGGATGCCCTATAATCCCTTCATCTCGATGCTCGTCGGCGTCACGAATCTGATCCCCACCTTCGGCCCGATCATCGGCGTGGTGCTCGGCGGACTGATCCTTCTTCTGAACGGTCATCCCTGGCTGACACTTATTTTTGTCGGCTTCTCGATCATTCTGCAGACCTTTGACAGCTACATTCTGAAGCCCAAGCTGTACGGCGAAGGCTTCGGCGTCCCGGGTGTGTGGATCCTGATCGCGATCGTGCTCTTCGGCAAAATGTTCGGCACGCTCGGCATGCTTCTTGCGGTGCCGCTCGCAGCGATCCTGACGATCGTCTACCATGAATTTGTCCTCGCCAAGATGCAGAAAAACCGCGCGGCGCGGGACATCAAGGAAATGGAGCGGATGAACGCGATGGAGGAAGAGGACAAGGCGGCCGAGGAGAAAGCGGCCGCGGAAGAGGAAACGTCCGGAAAAGAAGAGAAGACGGATTCGGAAAAATAACAGACAGAGGTGGACTGAAATGACATTGGAGGAAGCCAGAACGTTTTTCAAAAACGATGTATTTGCAACCAGGACAACAGGGATCGAGCTTCAGGAGGTCGCAGACGGCTTCTCGAAATGTACGCTGGAAATCACGGAAGCCCATATGAATGCCGCGGGCGCCGTCATGGGCGGCGCGATCTTTACGCTGGCGGATTTCGCGCTTGCGGCGGCGACGAACACGCCCGAGAAGCTGACTGTGACGACAACAAGCGAGATCAGCTATTTCGCGGCGCCAAAGGGCAAGACGCTCACGGCCGAGTGCCGCATTTTAAAGGACGGAAAGAGAAACTGCTTTACCGAAACGGTCATCACCGACGCTGAAAACCGCCTGATCGCGAAGGTCAGCGCCTGCGGAACCCATTTATAACGGTATGAAAAAGCCGCTGAATCAGTGCGCCGTAAGGTGCGTGATTCAGCGGCTTTTTTGGGCTTTCGGAAAGCTTTTATTCGGCCTGGTCGAGAAGCTTGTAAAGCAGCCGGTACAGGGTCAGCGCCTCCTCCGGTTCGAGGCTGAAGCAGCCGCTCATCGCGAGGGGCACCGAAAGCGCCTCATCCTTCAGCGCCTTTCCGGCGTCCGTGAGCGTCACAAGAAGATTCCGCTCGTCCGAAGCGTCGCGTGAGCGGGTGACGAGCCCCTTTTCCTCGAGCTTTTTCAGGACCGGCGTGAAGGTGCCGGAGTCCAGATGCAGCCGCTGGCCGAGCTCCTTGCTGGTGATCTGTTCATGCTCCCAGAGCACGAGAAGCGTGATATACTGGGTGTAGGTCAGATCCAGCCTGTCCAGAAAGGGCTTATACCGTTTGACAATCTCCCTGGACGCTGCGTACAGCGGGAAGCAGAGCTGATTCGTGAGTTTCAGAGGTTCATACTTGTCCATGACCGTGATCAGAGATTTTCCTTTGCGAATTTTTCGGCCTTCTGAAGATCTTCTTCATTCGGGCGGTTCTTGTGCATGAAGAGGAAATGTCCGTAGCAGCTGAAGTAATTGTCGGAAACCGTGATGCCGCCCTTACTGTAATAGAAAACTGCCGCGCTCATCTCGCCCACATCTCCTTACAGATATTTCTCAACTTCTTCTTTGACCTTGTCCATCTTGTCGGTCGGCTCGAAACGGGCGACAATATTTCCTTCGCGGTCCACAAGGATCTTCGTGAAGTTCCACTTGATGTTGCCGTTGTTCTTGAAGTCGGGATCCATCTTCTTGGCGATACCGTTCATCATCAGCTTCGCGGGGCCGGAGAAGCCGCCGAACCGGGTGTTCGTGGTCAGATATTTGTACAGCGGATCTGCATTTTCGCCGTTGACGTCGATCTTCGAGAACTGCGGGAAGGTGATGCCGAAACGGCCGGTGCAGAAGGTGTGGATCTCATCGTCGGAGCCGGGCGCCTGCTCGCCGAACTGATTGCAGGGAAAGTCCAGAATCTCGAGGCCTTTCTCGTGATCGGCGTTGTAGATCTCCTGAAGCTCCTTGTACTGGGGGGTGAAGCCGCAGGCGGTCGCGGTATTTACGATCAGAACCACCTTTCCCTTGTAATCGGAAAGTGCAACATCAGAGCCGTCCTGTGCTTTAACGGTAAAATCATAAATGTTCATTCAGAAAGTCCTCCTGTCGTTTGATTGATGTAAATTTAATTTAACACAATCGATTGAAAAAGTCAAGCCTTTTTCCTTGAAAAATAAGTACCCCGAAAAATAAGGATCAGGCCCCCAGAAGGGCCTGATCGAATTCGTACAGTGCTTCATTGATATCGAAAATATCATAGCGCCCGCGCTCGATGAAATAGCGGATGATGATGTCGGTCTTGCTGGAACCGGAAAGCGCGTAGCCGGCCTTTCGGAGAAGCTCCTCCGTTTCCGCAAGGCTCAGCTTCAGCGAGATCGCAAAGGCGAGCGCCGCCGCCCCCAAGAAGGGACGCATTTGCGGCATTTACGATCGCGTCCGCGGAAAATCTGGTAATATCGTCTCTGATAAATGTAAGCGGCATAGATTTCTCCTGACTCTGTATATGAAAAACGTACTGTTTTCAGGCTTCCGGGTCCTGAAGAAGGAATTCCCCGAGATCGGCCGGGGATTCGAAGATGCGGTCGGCGCCCGCTCCGAGAAGCTCCTCCCGGCTTCCGTAGCCCCATAGCACGCCGCCCGAGAAGACGCCCGCGCCTTTTGCGCCGAGGATGTCATTGTCCCGGTAATCATGGAGCGCCCTGTCGAAGGCTTCGCCGGTAATTCCGCAGAATTTCTCAAAGGATACCCGAAGCGGCGGGCCGATGAAGGCGTACAGTTCTTCCCTCGGCGGCGCTTCGATGCCCTGCTTTTTCAGGGCGTACATAACGGAATTGGTGATGCCGATCCCGGGATCCGTGATCGTGCCGTCCAGGTCAAAAAGGATGGTCTGAAACATGCGCTGCTCCTTTTACGGAAATTGATAAAAGCATTGTAAACGATCGCGCCGAAACTTGCAAGGGGCAGGACAAAAATCGGGCGACATCTTGACAATCCGGGCACTTCCCGGTATGATTATGAAAAGCGCTTCAGCACTTTAATTCGGTAGATAAAAGGAGACACCGATGCAGGATATGAAAACGGTGGTCGTGAAGGTCGGCACCTCCACGCTGACCTATGATTCCGGCTATCTGAATCTGAAAAATATGGAAACGCTCGTACGGACACTGTCGGACCTTTCCGGGCAGGGGTACCGCGCGATTCTTGTAACCTCCGGCGCGATTGCGGTCGGAACGGAGACACTCGGGCTTCCGGAGCGGCCGCATGCCCTTCGCATGAAACAGGCGGCTGCGGCGGTCGGACAGTGCCGGATGATGCATATTTACGATAAGCTGTTTTCCGAATACAACCGGACGATGGCACAGATTCTTCTGACCGGGGAGGATGTGGAAAACCCCGTGCGTGCGGAGCATCTGAGGCAGACCTTCTCCTCGCTTCTCGAGATGGGCGTCATCCCGGTCGTCAATGAAAATGACTCTGTCAGCTCCGCGGAGATTGAGACCGGCGCGCAGAAGGTGCTCGGCGACAACGACACGCTGTCCGCGATCGTCGCGAAGCTTGTCGGCGCGGATCTTCTGGTGCTTTTCAGCGATATTGAGGGCCTTTACGACAAGGATCCGCACAAGTTCAAGGACGCGGTGCTCCTTCGGCGGATCGAAAAGATCGACGAGGAGATTGAAGGCATGGCCGGATCTTCCGGCACCTGGCGCGGCACCGGCGGCATGGTGACCAAGCTGTCCGCCGCGAAGATCGCGATGGGCGCCGGCTGCGATATGGTGATTACGAGCGGCGCGCATATCGAGCGGCTCTATGATATTCTTGACGGAAAAGAAGTCGGGACAAGATTTATGGCGAAAACGGAGTAATGGAATGACCAGAATGGAAGAAATGGGAAGGGCCGCAAAAAGCGCGGAACAGCTTCTCGCACTGACGGATACGGAAACCAAAAACCGGGCGCTTCTTGCGATCGCAGAGACGCTTCTTTCGCGGTCTGCGGAGCTTCTTCAGGCCAACGAAAAGGACGTCGAGGCGGCAAAGAAGGCCGGCATCAGCGCGGCGCTTCTGGACCGGCTGACACTGACAGAGAAGCGGATCGAGGGCATTGCCGCGGGCATCCGTGAGATTGCCGCGCTCCCGGACCCGGTCGGAAGGATTCTTTCGGAGGATATTCGCCCGAACGGCCTTCGGATCGTCAAAAAGTCGGTCCCGCTCGGCGTTATCGGCATGATCTTCGAGGCGCGGCCGAATGTCGCCTTCGACGCTGCGGCGCTCTGCCTGAAGTCCGGAAACTGCTGCATTCTGCGCGGCGGAAAGGAAGCGATCGAGAGCAATATCTGCAGCGAAGGGCTGATGCGGGACGCAATTGCAGCCTGCGGACTGCCGAAAGACTGCATTCAGCTCGTGAAGGATACGAACCGAAGCTCAGCGCAGGAGCTGATGAATCTGACGGGCTATCTGGACGTGCTGATCCCAAGAGGCGGCGCGGGCCTGATCCGTTCCGTGGCCGGAAATTCCCGTGTCCCGGTGATTGTGACCGGCGAGGGCGTCTGCCACGTCTATATTGATAAAGCGGCAAAGCTTCCGATGGTCGCGAAGATCCTCGAAAACGAGAAATGTTCGCGGACGTCCGTCTGCAACG
>CAMOZF010000058.1 GCA_946630765.1 uncultured Lachnospiraceae bacterium
GGGCATGTAGCGGAAATTCATGCCGTACCAGCCGGCGATCAGGGTCAGCGGCATGAAAATCGAGGTGATGACCGTGAGAAGCGTCATGATCCGGTTCTGTTTTTCCGCCTGCTGGGTCGCGACAAGGTCCCGAAGCTGCACAATGTACTCCCGAAGCGAGGTTACGCGGTCCTGAAGCCGCACCACGCGCTCGGTAAAGAGGCGGAAAAAGCGCAGATTCTCCTGCCGGAAGAAACCGTTTTCGTTCTCCTCCAGCTCCTGTCCGAAATCGATCATCTGCTCGTAGTGCATCCGAAGATCCAGCAGCTCGCCGCGGATATCGTTGATTTCCTTCGGATATTCCTCGGTCTCGCCGTGCAGGATCTCCTCCTCCGCCTGATTCAGCCGGTGCTCCATCTCCTCCAGAAGATGCAGGTCCGGTTCGATGATCTTCTCGAGAAAATCATAGAGGAAACGCTCGAGGCAGGGCATCCGCCACTTTTTGGTTTTCTTTATTTTCTGAAGGATCTCGGCCGCATAACCGCCGTCGTCGATCAGCACGATGCCCTTCTCGTCAAGCGCGAAGCGGAAGCTGTGCCTGATCCCGGAAATATTCTCCCGGTCGGGAATGCAGAAGCTCCCGGTCAGCGAGTCGTAGTTCACGATCGCCTTCGTTTCCAGCGGCTCCTCCTGCTCCGGCTCGAGATCGATCAGCATGTCAAAAATATCCGCGCGCTTCTTCCATTCCTCGCTGCCGACAATCGCGGCGTACTGCGTGTCCTTTTTCAGAATGTCCTCTTCCGTTCCCGGGCTCAGTATTTCATTGATTGTATAAAGCTGCATATCAAACTCCTGCTCAGACGACGCCGCCCGACTGGGCCGCCGCCGACTGGATCGCATCCATGCGGGCATAGGCGCCGCCGAGACGGATCAGCTCCTCATGCGTGCCGGACTCGGTGACTCTGCCCTCCTCGATGACGAGGATCTGGTCGGCGTTGCGGATCGTGGAAAGGCGGTGCGCAATCGCGATGATGGTCCTGGATCCGGCAATACCGGCGATGGCCTTCTGGATCTGCTGCTCGGTTTCCACGTCGACGGAGGCCGTCGCTTCATCGAGAATGATGATCGGCGAGCGTCTCAGGATCGCGCGCGCAATCGCGACACGCTGCTTCTGACCGCCGGAAAGCCGCAGTCCGCGCTCCCCGACCTCGGTATCATAGCCCTTTTCCATGGCCATAATGTCCTCATGGATATTTGCCGCCCTAGCGGCCTCCATGATCTCCTCCATTGTGGCGTTCGGGCGCGCGTAGCCGATATTTTCCGCGACACTGCCGTTGAAAAGGAAGGTATCCTGAAGCACCGGGGAGATGTTTTTCCGCAGGCTTTCGATCGTCAGGTTCTGAATGTCCTGTCCGTCGATCAGGATTCTGCCGCTCTCCGGCTCGTAGAATCTTGAAATCAGCTGGGTCAGCGTGGTTTTGCCGACGCCGGTCGGCCCGACAAGCGCGAGCATTTTCCCGGGTTCGCAGTGGAAGGAAACGTCCTCCAGCACCCTGCTGCCCTTTTCATAGGAGAAGCTGACATGATCAAAACGGATATCGCCCTGCACGTTCTTCAGGTCCTTCGCGCCGGGCTTGTCCTGAATCTCATAGGGCGCGTCGAGAATCATCATGACACGCTCCGCACCCGCGAGCGACTGCTGCATGCTTTCCACGAGATTTGCAAGCCCCGTGATCGGCTGATAGAAAAGCGAGAGGTACAGAAGGAAGGCGACGATCGCCTCAACGCCGAGACTTCCGCGGTACGCAAGATAGCCGCCGAAGGCCACGACGAGGATCGTGCCGATCGAGCTGATAAACTCCACCGAGGGATGGAACACCGCGCTGACCTTCAGCGCCGCCAGCATCGCGTGGATATGCGCGAAATTCTTCTCGTCGACGCGGCCGGTCTCATATTCCTCCCGCCCGAAGGACTGGATCTCATGCACGCCCGACAGGTTGTCCTGAAGCTTTCCCGAAAGCTCGCCCATCTTTTTCTGTGAAACCCGGAAGTACGGGCGGACCTTCTTCGCGAAGATGATGCCGGACACCAGGATCAGCGGAATCGGCGCACAGGTAATCAGCGCAAGCTTCCAGTTGATCGTGAGAAGCACGGCCAGCACCCCGAGAAAGGTGACGACATTTGTAATGGTCTCGGGGATCATATGCGCGTACAGCAGTTCAAAATCTCTGGTGTCATTGACGATCCGGCTCATCAGATCGCCGGTCTGTTTGTCGTGAAAGAACCCCAGATGCATGCGTTCCAGCTTGTCATAGGTTTTGGTCCGAAGGTCCCCGACAAGGTACCAGGCCGCCTTATGCGCAAGGTAATTGCTCATGAAACGGAAAAGCACCCGGAGAAGATACAGCCCGACAAGGATCACGACAAGAACGCCGATCGTCCGGAGTCCGTCCTGACTGACGCCTTCACTGACAATCCCGGTCATCCGCGACAGCACCCGCGGCGCCGCGAGGTTGACAAGCGTCAGGCCGAGTGTCGCAAATATCGCAAAAAAATACAGTCCCTTATAACGAATGGCCTCGCGGCTTAATTTCCACAGCAATTTCATCTATAAAACCTTTCAGTCCCGCCATAAATGCTGCCGTCTGTAAAATCAGCCGTGAAGCCCTCTCGTCTGGCGGTCCATATCTTCCACAACGATATCGTAGATCTCACCGAGCGTCGCGCAGTACTCCAGCACCTTCCACGGTTCATTTGTATGGAAATGGATCTTGATCAGATCCTCATCTCCGACCGCGAGCAGGCTGTCGCCCTTGAAATTCTCGGTGATATAATCATTGATTTCATCCTCATCCAGATCATGTCCGTCAATCAGAAGCTGTGTGTCATAGCGAAACTCCAACATTTTCATATTCTCCTTTAACATATTTTCCGGGGATGCAGGCTTTCAGAAAAGCGTGCATCCCTGTTTCTTAAAATATTCAATTTTCTCCAGAAGAAGCGCCTCCGTGACATGAAATTCCTCCGCGATGCAGCTGAGGCACAGATACTTGGTCGCTCCTCTGTTGATGAATTTTCTTGTTGCCCCGAGATCCAGCGGCCGGAGCGGCTTTTTGCATTTTTCACAGACGTCCATTTATTTGTCGACGATCTTCGCGCGGAATACGCGGCAGCCGAAGGGCTCCACCCGCTCGGTATAGGTTTCGTTTTTCACAAGCGCGTCCTTTTTGGACCACACCTCATGAAGAAGAAGCGTCTTTCCGGAGCTGACCGGAACGCCCATTTCGTCGATCACAAAGCCCATGCCCCGCTCCTCATCCGACATGTTGAACATGCCGATCGCAAGATCTCCGTCCGCAAGCGGCCGGAAGAAGACCAGGATATCCTCGTTCTTCCATCCGCCGTAGGAGCTGAGCGTCGCAATCTGGCGGCAGGCCGGATCCTGGTTGATCGCGATCAGCTCTTCGTTCTGCAGCGTCTCCCTGTCCTCGTCCGACATCGTGCGGATATCACAGCCGATCATCAGCGGCGATCCCATGAATGCCCAGATCGAATAATGCGTCCGATACTGCGCGCTTGTGCAGCCGCCGAGGCCGACATTTCCCTTGCCGTGCATGCCGACAATCAGCATATCCATGTCGTTGAAGCAGCCGACGCCGGCGTAGGGAAGGATCTCCAGCTGCTGGTTCACGAGCTTTTTCACCGACTCCCAGCTGTCGAAAATATCTCCGGTCGAGCGCCACATCGACGCGCCGGTTTCTTTGATCCATTTCGCGGTTTCATCGTTTCCCCAGGAGCAGGCCGAGAGCAGGATGTCTCTTCCACAGTTTGCGAGCGCATTGCCCATGCGGTGATAAAGGATCCGCCCCGGAACGGTATTCGGCCGGTAGCAGTAGTCGTATTTCAGGAAATCCACGCCCCAGGACGCAAAGGTTTCCGCATCGATGTACTCATGGTCAAAGCTTGCCGGATAGCCCGCGCAGGTCTCCGTACCCGAGCAGCTGTACATGCCGAACTTCAGGCCCTTTTCATGAATACGGTCCGCCAGATATTTCATCCCGTGCGGGAACTTCTCCGGATCGGCCTGAAGCCGGCCCTCAGCATCCCGCTCATGAAGCGACCAGCAGTCATCAATCACGAGATAATTGTAGCCCTTTTCCAGATATCCCTCCGAAACCATGGCGTCCGCCATCTCAAGAATCATCTGTTCGTTGATCTCCGAGCCGAAAGTATTCCACGAATTCCATCCCATCGGGGGTATAGGCTGAAACATCAAGAGTCCCTCCTTCGCAGTTCATTTTATTTTCTTCATCATACCACAGTTTATCTGATCAGGCAATGAGGATTCCGCAAAATAAACACCCGTGATCAGGGCATGAAAAGTCCCGGGGAATCTGCTTTTTTCCGCGATTTCCCGGGACGCTTTATGTCCGAAACGATTGACAGAATTACGCAACAAAGATCCTTCACAATAATCAGCGGCATATTCAGTCCTTACTGCAGGGCTTCCTTCAGAACCTCCAGGTTCTTCTCCATGATTCCGAGATAAGAGGCGCCTGCCTTGATGTCTTCCTCTGTTGTTGACTGCATCGAATCCAGTACGAGGACCTTCTGGTCCTTCTCTGCGGTGTTTCCGATTATGGTTTCGGCAATTCCGTGGTTCGTGCCCTCAATCGTCAGGACGGATTCCAGTCCCAGCTCCTGAAGTTTTTCGGAGAGGAAGGCCACGGTTTCGAAGCTGGCTTCCGTCTCCGCGGAGCAGCCGGAAAATGCCGCGTAATAACTGAGGCCGTAGTCGTCCGTGAGATACCGGAAGGGGAAGCGGTCGCCGAAAAGCACGGTACTGACCCGCCCGGCGGATACCGCCGCCTGATATTTCTGATCAAGCTCCGCGATCTTCGTAAGATAGACTTCCGTGTTCTTTTTGTATTCTTCCGCATGATCGGGGTCGATCTTCTGAAGCGCCTCCGAGATCCCTTCTACAAGAACAGAACTATTCTGAAGAGAGAGCCAGACATGTTCATCGAGCTCTGCTTCCTCATGCTCATGTTCATGTTCCTTGCCTTCATGCTCTTCGTCCGCATGTTCTTCTTCATGCTCGTGGTCTTCTTCGTCATGCTCATGCTCCATGCCTTCCACAATCTCCTCTTCCTTCGCACGCGTTCCGAGGCTTTCCAGCAGGTTAATGACCACCATATCCTTGTTCACCGCTTCTTTCAGGGCATCCTCAACCCACCCGTCGGACTCGCCGCCAACGTAGATGAAAAGGTCGCATTCGGAGATTTTCATTATATCCGCGGCGGTCGGCTGGAAGGAGTGCAGATCCACGCCGTTATTCAGAAGAAGCGTGGTCTCTGCGCCCGCCGGATTCTCTCCGAGAATATTCTTCACCCAGTCATATTCCGGGAAGATCGTCGCAATGATCTGAAGCTTCCCATCCACATTCTTTTCCGTTTTATTGTCTGCTGCGCCGCAGCCCGCAAGGCTCGAAAGAAGAAGCACGAGCGCGAGCGCAAGTCCTGTTATTTTTTTAATCATATCTGATTTCCTCCATCCAATAAGCTGTCCGGCACAGTTCCCGCTGTGCCATCAAAAAAAGTCCATCTCAGCCCGCAGGAATACCGCAGCATCCTCCGGGCCTGATTATGGACATTTTCAGAATGCAGGATCGAATGTGCCTCACAAAGAGACTTTCGCTCCTGCCTTACAGAATCATTCAATTGTTCAGGCGTATTTTCCTTGAAACGGGACTTTCCGCCCGCAGAATATGATCATAATGCCGCTCAGAAAACAGGCAGACAACCGCACTCACAAGGACGATAAAGACCTGCGAGAGCAGCGCCTTCTGGGAAAAAAGAACATATTCGCACAGATCAAGACAGGTACAGACCGGGCAATCCTCCGTCTGAATGAACTACAGGAAACTATAACACGCGCCGCCGATGTTGTCAAGTAAATTGAAAACGGTTTTCATATTCCGATCAGCGGCCCATATAGCAGACGGCCGTCATGCCGGGGCCGGTATGCGCGCCGATAATCGGCGAAAGGCCGGTTCTTCTGATCACCGCATCCGGGTAAAGCGCCCGAACGCCGTCCCGGACCTCGTCGCCGAGCTCCACCGCGTCCGAATCCACAATGTAGATCACATCCCCGCTCTCCGGGTCGTAATTCTTCTCGAATTCCTGAAGGAGCACATGCACGCCCTGCTTGTTTCCACGCTTCTTGTCGATCACGACCAGCTTTCCCTGCGGGTCGATCTTCATGATCGGCCTTACAGAAAGCGCCGTGCCGAATACCGCCTCCGCGGTGCTGATCCGTCCGCCCCTTCGAAGATACATCAAATCGGGCACCATGAACTGGTGCTGAATATGGTGGGACGCCTCCTGAAGATCCTCAAAATTCTCCTGAAGGCTCATGCCCGTATCACGGTTTCGCATCGCACGCTCCGAAAGCACACCCATTCCGCCCGTTGCGGCCAGTGTATCCACCGGAAGGACCTTCTGCTCCGGAAATTCCTCCGAAAGCTCGGCTGCCGCAAGGCAGGCCGACTGATAGGTCGCTGAAAGACCGGAGGAAAGGCTCAGGTAAAGAATCGATTCTCCGCGCTCCAGATAAGACCGGAACACCTCCGTGTACTGGGCCGGTGTAATCTGTGTGGTCTGCGTGAGGTCGCCGTGGCGCTGTCCGTCATAGAAAAGCTTCAGCGTTTCCCTCGTTTCCATGTTTGTGCAGACTCTGTTTTCGCCGCGAAGCGTATACTCCATCGGCAGGAAATGCAGCCCGCCTTTCTCCGCATATTCGGGAAGGATGTCTCCGGAAACGTCCATTAATATCTGATAGCTCACCATTCTGCCCTCCGTGATCTGGTATGTAGTCGTATGATTATAACACAAAAACCACATCTTGTACAGTACCACTGATCGGGCAGGGTGTGCGGGCTCTTTTTAATAGAAATGTCTTTTACTGACATATGCGAAACCCGTAGGATCCTTTTCATAAGCGATCCAGTAATAGCCTTTCGTTTCGCCGATAATCACGACGGTTTCCGGGGCCTGTATCTGGTAATACGTCTTTCCCTTTGCCCTTGGCTCATGCCGGACGTAACGGTCGGTCTTGTACTCGACATGGGTGGTCGTGCGAAGCTCGGCCCAGGTAAAATCGGCAAGCGCGAACCAGTAGAATCTGCCGCCGTAACTGGCGCGGAACATTTTCCCGCTCTCGTCCGTTTCCGTAATGACCAGTACCGTACCCGGAGACACATGATAGCCTGATTCGATATACGGAACGGCGCCCGTCCGCCGCTCATAGGCCGGCGCCTCTACGACCGCAGCCCGGAGCCTTTCGTCGTAAATACCCTCATAGTGCGCGTATACTGTCATGCTGCCGTTTTTATCTGCGGGAGTACCGCCGACAATCTGCTGTCCGCCGATCGGATCCGTGAACCAGCCGAGGAAGCGGTAGCCGGGACAGAAGGCCTCAGGAAGGTCTCTTGGAATTGTCCGGCTGAATTCCAGAAGCTCCGTATTGCAGCTTCCGTATCCGGGATCGAAGCTCAGGAAATTCTGGACATGATGGTTCTTATATTCAATCACACCGCTTCTGAAGCGGTTTTCATAGCTGTGCTGCAGCCATCCCCATTCCCTTCCCTCATATCTCGAGGAAGTCATCTTTACCCACGGGGAGGCGCTGTTGAAGATCACCTTGTAGCTCCGGTCTTTTTCCCCGACAATATAGACCGTTCCGCCATTCCAGATCTCGGCAATCGTATATCCGCCGGCGCCGTCTCTCCAGAAATCGTTCAGATGACCGTAGCTTCTCAGATCGTCGGAGACAACGAGCGGCCGGAAGCGAGTCATGACAAACCGCTTCTCGATCCAGAGGATCTTCCCGTCGTATTCGCAGCGGTACATATCTCCCTCTTCGCCGATGAGGGTTATCTCTACACCTGCATGGAAGGGCTTTTTCTCATAGCCTGGCTCCTCCAGACAGAAAGGCGCTTCTTCGTCCCGATCAAAATCCAGGGTTGTAACAGCGATCCTTCGTCCATAAGGCACGCCGTTTTCCCAGACAGCCTTCAGATACACCTCAGCTTCGGTAATCAGGGTTTTGGTATCGTAAATCTTTCCGGAGGCATCCGACCATCCGATAAAGACATATCCGTCTCTCACGGGTACCGGGAAACTGTCGAGCGTGTACTGGAACTCGTATTCTCTTTTGTTATAACGCGGCGTTACGGCAAGACTTTTTATACGGCAGCTCCCGCCGGCTGCATCAAAATGCACCGTTCGCTTCGCCGTCTCGGAGGAATCCAGAAGATACACCAGGATATACCCTTCCGCATCCAGCCGGTAGGAATAGACTCTGTACCACCATTCCTTGCTGCTGAGTACTTCTGTTGCAAGAATCCTGACCGTGTCGCCCGGTTTCAGCGTTCCCAGCACCCGGCTTTTTTCGTCCGTCTTCTCATAAAGCTGTCTCACCGCTTGGGGACAGGTTCCTGCATAGGCGCCGAGCTTCACATCAGCCTCAATAAACCGGCTGCTGTAGAGATCGGTCATATCCGCAGTAAAACGTGTCGTCTCGCGGACAAGCATTCCCTGGCCTTCCGGCTCGGTGCTCCAGACAAAATCCCTTGCAGAAGGCTTTTCCTCAAACACGCCGCCTAAGAGCACCGGGACCCTCTTCTCCTGATAACCGTCATAGGTCCCGGTGTCGTGCAGCGTCACCCAGACGTACGCGGGATCTTCTTCCCAGCTTGTGCCAAGTGTCATGCCGGGGGTCAGGATGTCGGTTTCCAAAATACTGCTGCCATTGTAAGTGAATCCGGTCAGACGGTATCCGATCCGGCCGTTCTCCTTCTTCCGGATCT
>CAMOZF010000059.1 GCA_946630765.1 uncultured Lachnospiraceae bacterium
CTCGGCGAGTTATGCCCTGCCGGAGGCGAGACGTTCCTTCCACACGCCGGCCATGATGAAGGCGGCCTGCGCCTCGCAGGAGGTTCCCTGCCGGAGGAAGTCGGGACAGCCGCAGACCTCGTGAAGGAGGCCGAATTCGTCCATCGAGCCGGCGACCGCTTGGTATGCGCGGTCAGCAGCTTCCAGATAATCGGATGAAAGGTCGCCGGTAAGCACCGAGCGGTAGATAAAGGCGGCCGTCATGACAGCTGAAGTGCCGTCAATAAAGCTGTCGGGTTCGTCGAGAATATCGTGGAAGCGGCCGTCCTCGGTCTGATAGGGAAGAAGCGCCGAAAGGAGGCTGTTTCCGAGGGACTGAAGCTCCTTTACGAGGTCCTCCCGGCCGGCCTTACAGGCTTCCTCCACGACGCGCCGAATGCCCATCAGCGTCCATCCGTTTCCGGTCGCCCAGCGTTTTTTACGGACAAATTTCCCGGTCCCGGCGTCATAGATGTGGAACATCAGGCCGGTTTCCGGGTCTCTTAAATATTTCGAGAGGCCGCGGATCTGCTGCGCCGCATCCTCAAGATCCCCCATGACCGCAAGAAAAGGCGGCGCCATGTACATCGAATCGATCCAGAGCTGCGCCGGGGAAAAATCAGGGTTATTGGAGGTCTCATTGTGCCACAGGACCCCGTCCTCCGTGCGCGGCGCCTGCTCCTTCAGAAAGCGGAACATCCGCTCGGCGCCTTCCTTGTAGAAGGGGTCGCCGGTGAGCTCCCAGGCCCGGTAAACGACCTCTCCGTTACTCGCGGGATCCGTCACCGCGTAATTGGCATTGATGACCGCAAGACGGCCGTCCGGCTGCTGCCGCATCACCGCGTCATGCGCCATATTCACCCAGACCGCGGTTTCGCCGGCTTCGTACATTGCCTGCGCCGCCGTTCCCTGTTCCCAGGGATAGCGCTGAATGGCCAGCATGGCCGCTGCCGCTTTTTTCAATGTTTCATTCATGCTCGTCTCCTCCCTTCTGTCATCCTGAAAAAGATTCCGAACCAGGCAAAGGCCTGATTATCTCAGCTTCGCGTAAAATACATTTTTCCCTTCGTCATTTCGGGCCGCGAGAAGAAGGCTGCCGTCCGCGTCAAATTTACGGACAAAATGCAGCGTCTCTCCCTCATAGCTCTGCGAGGCATAGTGCCCCTCGAGGAAAGAAAACGCCTGCCGGTCAAGCGCCTCGGTGCTGAAGCAGCCGAAAAGCGCCCGGATATAGGCGACGTGGTTCATGTGGCCGCCGAGGTCCAGATCGGTTGAAACGATCCGGTGCGTGCCGATCTCCTCCGCCTCGGTGAAATTCCGGTCGAAGCGGCTGAAAAGCTCCGGGAAAACATCCGGCTCCGTATACTGAAGGCCCTCCGGGAAAATGGTTTCCGGCGGGACAATGCGCTGTGTCTTCATATTGAGCACCGCCCATTCGGTCTTGCCGCGCGCGATAATCCGATCGCCCTGACGGATCAGATATTCACGGTCGCAGCGGACGCGCTCCGGGCGCATCGGCCAGGTGGAAAGCTCCGCCGATTCCATCATCTGCGGCCGGCTCTGAAGCGCCACCATCACCTTTGCCGTAATCCAGAAAAGGTCCTTTTCCATCATGGCCTTCATGCCGACGCCGATGTCCTCTGCGTGAAGCGTCGCGGCGTCCATGAAAAGCTCCGAGCAGGCGGGAAGAGAAAGCGTCCCCGTGTGGTCACAGTGAGAAGCATTGATAATTAGTGTCTGGTCAAGTCGATTGTGCATACAAACAGTGTCCTTTTTAAAATCAGAACTGATAGTTTTCAACCTCGGAAAGGCGCGGAATCGAAGGAACCGCGCCGAGGCGTGTGACGCAGATCGCGGAAGCGCGCGAACCAAGATCCAGCGACTCCTTCACGGAAAGTCCGCGTGCGATGCCGGAGATAAAGTAGCCGGCAAAGGTGTCCCCCGCCCCTGTCGAGTCGATGGCCTTCACCCGGTAGGCCTGCTGACGGATCAGTTCGTTTCCGTCAAAATACAGGCTTCCTTCGGCGCCGAGCGTCATGATAATCGTGGTTTCCGGCAGCATTTCGCGAAGCCGCCGTACGGTATTTTCCGGACTGTCCTTCACGCCTGAGAGCTTCTCGCCCTCGAAATCATTCAGAAGCAGCCAGTGCGCATAGGAAAGCTCCGGCATGCCGATCAGCCAGTCATAGAACGGCGCAGGCGTCAGCGCGACGCGGATGCCCTTCTCATGGCAGGCCCGAAGAAGGTAGGGAAGGTGCGCGGTTTCATTCTGCGTGACCAGAATGTCCCCCGCCGAAAAGTCCGACAGCACCGCGTCGATATCCGCCTCCGTGACTGCGGCATTTGCCCCGCCGTAGAGAATGCTCGTATTGGTCCCGTCCGGGCAGACCGCCATCATCGCGTTTCCGGTCGGCACCTCCGGATCGATCAGAAGGTGCGCCGTATTCATCTCGGGAACGCCGGAGAGCACCTCGAACAGCGATTTTCCGTCCGTTCCGATCTTTCCGGCAAAATACATCTGCACGCCGGCGCGCGCGACGGCAAGCCCCTGATTGAAGCCCTTTCCGCCGAAATTCTCCTGATAATGCGAAGACATCAGCGTTTCCGAACGCACCGGAAGATGCGGTACCTGATACACGAGGTCGCGGTTTACCGACCCGAATACACAGATTTTCATAGCTTCCCCTTTCACAGCGCCGAAGGGCGCGCCATCATGGTCTTTTTTCCGTAAAGCGGCACTTCTTCGCCCGGAAGAAGCACGAGAGTCGTGCCCATGCGGATCCGGACGCCTTCTTCGATAAAATCCGCCGAAGGGTCCAGAATCGTAAGTACTTCGAGCGTTTCGGAGACATTCCGATAAGCCGGAAGGCCCGAAAGAAGCCGCGTCGCATACATCCGCTCCCGGATTTCCCGGGAGGCGCCGACCCTTTCCTGATCCGCTTCGTAGCGCCTTGCAGACGGCCGGTTTTCCGGCTTCAGGGCCTGAAGCGCCTTCTCAATATGCAGCTCCCGCGTGTTCCCTTCCGCATCCTTCCGGTTGAAGTCGAAAAAGCGGTAGGTGAACTCCGAGTTTTCCTCAATTTCGTATACCAGAGACCCCGCGCTCATCGAATGCAGCGTTCCGGCCGGAATAAAGACATAATCGCCCCGATGAATCGGCAGGCGCGCGGTCACAAGGTCAATCCGGTCCTCCCGAAGGAGCTTCCGAACCTCGGAAACATTCTCCGCCGTACAGCCGCAGTAGATGCTTCCGGACGCAGGCGCCTCAAGAAAATACCAGGACTCATTCTTGCCCCACTGCACGGATTCCAGTCTTCTTGCACATTCATCGTCCGGGTGCACCTGAACGGACAGCGCCTCCTGCGCCTCCACAAGGCAGATCACAAGCGGGAAATGCGAGAACTGTGACAGGCCGTATTTTCCTTTATTTTCCTCGAAAAATGTATGAAAGCTCTGCCCTTTCAGGGCGCCGTTTGCGATCTCATTGCAGCTTCCGGAAACATCGTCAAAAAGGCCGTAGAGATGCCCCACGCGCTTTGCATCCGTCTGGGCATAGGGCTTCAGCTTTTCTCCGCCCCAGATCGTTTCGTGGGCGATCGGCTTCAGTATCAGCATCGGATCAGCCCTTTTCCTCGATCGCCGAGATCATGTCCACGCGCCGCGCATGGCGTCCGCCTTCGAATTCCGCATCCAGAAAGGCGCCAACAATCATCTTCGCAAGCTCCGGCCCGATGACGCGCGCGCCGAAAGCGACAATATTCGCATTGTTGTGCCGCCGCGCAAGTTCTGCCGAATACGGCTCCGAGCAGACGACCGCACGGATGCCGTGCACCTTATTAGCCGCAAGAGAAATCCCGACGCCGGTGCCGCAGATCAGGACGCCCAGATCCGCTTCCTTCGCCGCAACCGCACGCGCAACCTTCTCTCCGTAAACCGGATAGTCGCAACTCTCCGTCGAATCGGTGCCGTAATTCACAACTTCACAGCCTCTCTCCTCGAGATAGCCAATGATTTCCTTCTTCATTTCCAGCGCGGTATGGTCATTTCCGATCGCGATCTTCATTCTTCATTCTCCCTTCTCATTCTTGACAGAATTTCCTGATAGCCCTCGCTTTTTCCGAAAAGCGCGGAGGTTCCGAGCACAAAGCCGTCCACACCGACTTTGTGCATTTCCCGCACCCGCTCCTCGGAGCAGGCGCCGTCGAGCATCAGCGTGAAGGCGTATTTCTGTTTGAGCGCCGCAAGTTCCTTCAGCGTCTCCGTCACATTTTCCACATACTTCTGACCGGCAAAGCCCGGGTTCACGCCCATCGCGAGCACATAATCACAGTGATCAAGCAGCGGCTCCACCGAAGAAACCGCCGTGCCGGGATTTACCGCAATGCCGCTTTTTGCGCCAAGCGACCGGATCAGCTGAAGCGTCCGAAGCGGGTGGTATTCCGCATTCGGATGGATGTAGACAATCTTCGCCCCGAGCGCGATGAATTTCTCGACGTACTGCCCGGGATTTTCAATCATCAGATGCACATCACAGGGCATTTCCGCCGCCTTGCAGATATATTCGATGTCCTGAAGCCCCATGCCGAAATTCGGCACATACCGGCCGTCCATGACGTCCAGATGCAGAATATCCGCACCGGCTTCCTTCAGCGCCAGGACCTCTTCGGACAGATTTCCGTACGATGCGCACATCATCGACGGACAGAGATAGATTTTCATGAGGTTTTTGTTCCTTTCGTGTATCCGTCTGTTTTTCGTGGATTCCATCTTCATTGTAATACAGCTTCCGGGCTTTTTCAAGCGGCATCTTTCCCCGAAAGCCCTGAAATCTCTTGAAAAAACGCCGGAAAGGGTTATAATATTCATAACACCTTTTGTCATCCCGGGCGAGGGCATCGCCCCGGCCGGTATAGGCGCACAGAAATCTTTGATTTCGTCTTGCGCCATACCGAGCGAAGCGGGTGGGGAGAACCCATGACTTTGTCGATTTACTGATGGGATGTTTCGGCTTCGCTCGACATGACAGCTTTAAGCCGAGGCAATCGGAGGTTTTCATGAAAACAATGTCTTTCAATATACTCTGCGCGGGTGCGCCGCCGCGGCGCTACTGGACGCAGCGGAAGGAAATGGTCGCGCAGCTGATCCGTTCCTATGCGCCGGACACCTTCGGCCTTCAGGAAGCCCACGACCGCTGGATGAGCTATCTCATCGAGGCGCTTCCCGAGTATGCTCATGTCGGCGTCGGCCGCGACAACGGCAAGCGCATGGGCGAATATTCCCCGGTTTTCTACCGGAAGGACCGCTTTGATCTACTGGATCAGGGCAATTTCTGGCTGTCGGAAACGCCGGGGATCCCGAGCCGCGGCTGGGATGCCGCGCTGAACCGGATCTGCTCCTACGCGCTGCTTCTTGATCGGGAGAGCGGGAAAAAGCTCGCGCATTTCAACACGCACCTCGACCATATCGGCGAAGAGGCGCGGCTTCGGGGCGCGCAGCTTGTCGCCTCGCAGGCCGGAAAATTCAGCGGCGTTCCGACGATCCTGACCGGGGATTTCAACGTCTTCCCCTATTCTGAGCCGTATATGGCCGTCACGGAGTCCGGTTTTTCGGACGCCCGGAAGATCGCAGAAGTCTCCACCGACATGTTCACCTTCCACAATTTCGGAAATCCGGCCGTCCGGGAGACGATCGACTATATTTTCTTCAAAAATGTCGAAAACGTGCGCCTCTTCCAGGTCCTTTCCGAGCGGCCCGAGGGGAAATTCCCCTCCGACCACGACCCGGTCTTCTGCGAATACAGCTTGTAAAAAATATTTGAGGCTGCCATGAAGGAACTGTTTCTTCTGATCCCCGGAATCCTCTTTCCGGTCATTCTTCAGGTATTCGAAAAAAAGCAGGACCATAAAAAAGCCCTGCTCTTTAAGACGCTCTCGAGCGCCGTTTTCGTCCTGCTCGGTTTCCTTCTTGCGCAAAAGAAAGCCGCCGATTCCTTCACGGTCCTGATACTTCTGGGACTGTGCTTCGGGCTGATCGGCGACTTTTTACTGAGTCTTCGGCATCTTCTGTCGGACAATATGGCAGCCTTTTTCATCGGCGGCGGCTTCTTCTTCCTCGGACACCTCTGCTATCTTGCGGCGCTGATTCTGCCGCTTTCACAGGACGGCCGCTTCCTTCTTTCCGGGCTGATCGCATCCGCCATCGCATCCGCCGTCCTCATCACCCTGCTTCTTCGAAAAATCCGGGCCGACCGGCGCTTTTCGATTCTCTGCGGCTGTTATATGGCCGGCGTCGTTACAATGGCCGTAATGGGCATTTTTCGCGCAATTTCGGCGGGTTTCACGCTTCCAACGCTTCTCTTTATGACCGGTGGAATCTTCTTTGCCGCAAGTGATACGATCCTCGTCGAGAACATGTGGAATCCCGCCTGGTCCTTCAAAAAGGGCTGCATTCTGATCGCGCTCTACTATGCCGCCCAGCTTCTGATCGCATGCAGTCTGATCTGAGCGATCAGGACAGCTGCCAGCGGACATGCGAGCCCTGATCGTCCCTTGTTACGAGAAGCTTGTCCTCTATTTTCTGTTTCAGCTCGGTGACATGAGAAATCAGTCCCACGAGCCGCCCGGGTCCGGCCATTTCCTGAAGGATCCGGACGGCTTTTTCTCTGGAATCGTCGTCCAGCGAGCCAAATCCCTCGTCGATAAACATAATGTCCAGATTCACGCCGCCGGAGCGCGCGCGGATCGCGTCGGCCATTCCGAGTGCGAGAGAAAGCGCTGCCATAAAGGACTCGCCGCCCGAAAGCGTGCGGACCTCCCGCTCGGTGCCGGTGACCGCCGAATAGACCATAAAGTCCAGCCCGCGGTTTCTGCCCTCGCCCGCCTCCTCTTCAGGGACGAGCCGCAGTTCAAACTGCCCGCCGGTCATCTCATAGAACCTGCGGTTTGCGGCGTACAGGACCTGCTGAAGATACCAGCGCTGCACATAGGTCTCAAGGTCCATGCGCGCCCCGCTTGTTTTTCCGGACAGCCGGCTGTAGAGCCGGTCAATCATCTGGAATTCCTTCATGATCCGGGATCTTCCCTGTAAAAGCCTTCGGAGCGCCGACAGGCCTTCCCGGTCGGTTTCCTCCATCCGCTCCAAAGCGCCGAGCGCGGCGCTTTGTTTCTCACAGGCGTCTTCGGCCTCCCGGAAGGCCTGTGAAAGCATCTCAAGATCCGGCTTTTCGTGTCCGGAAACCGCTTTTTCCGCGGCGTTTTTTGCGCCCTCTGCGGCCGCCCGCCTCTCGCGGTAGGAAAGGATTTCCTGCCGGATCGAAGCGCTCATTTCCTGCGGATACTTCTCAGAAATCGCCTGAAATTCCTGTTCCTCCAGCTTCTTTTCAACAAGCTTCGAATCATAGTGCGCTTTCCAGGTCTTTTCCTCCTCAAGGAGCCCCGGAAGCTCCGTCCTGCAGCGGGAAAGAAGCGCCTCCTCGTACGACAGTTTCCGGCCGAGCGCATCGGCATTTTCCCGCGCTGTCTGGTAAATGGCCTCGGCTTTCTTATTTTCCTTCTGCCGCGTCAGAAGCGCTGCCTCCGCCTCGGAAAGCGACAGGAAGCTTCTTCTTTTCAGAAGCTCCTGAACCCGCGCATCCGCTGCCATCAGATCCGACCGGCTTTCGGAAAATGCCTCCGAAGCTGTGTTCTTCGCCTCCAAAAGTTCCTTCTGTTTCTCGGAAGCCGCCGAAAGCGCCTCCCGAAGCGCCTTTTCCTCTTTCTGTTCCGAAAGAAGCCGCGCTCCCTCCTGTTCCATCCGCTTTTCCAGCTTCAGAAGCTCTTCCTGAAGCGCCGGGATCTCCATAGCTTCGGCCTGATCCGCCGGGAGAACTGCTGATACCTTCTCCCGAAGTATCCGTGCACTTTCGGAAAGCGCCGCCTTCTTCTCCTCCGAAAGCTCGGAAAGCATCCCGGACTGGGAAGCGGCGCTGTCTCTTGTGTTCTGAAGATCCGCAAGCTTCTTCGCGCTCTCGTCCACGGCTTCTCTCGTGATCTTTTCGAATCCTTCCGGAAGCGGGCAGGGCGCAGGATGCGTGCGGGAGCCGCAGACCGGGCAGGGCTCGCCGGGCTTCAGGCGCATTTTCGCAAGAAGCCCCGCCTGCGCATCATAGAAGGCATTCTGAAGCGCCTGATGCTGCGTATTCCAGGCATTCCAGGCTTCCCGCGCTTTCTGATAGGCTTCCTTTGAAGCCTGCGCCCGGCTGATCTGCTGCCGGTACTCCCGATCGAGCGCGAAATGATCAGACACGGCCTGCGCTGCATCATCCAGCAGGTGCCTCCGCTTCTCAAAGTCGAGCAGCCGCTCCGCCGCCCCGGAAAGCCGCGTAAGCGCTTCATTTTTCTTCTGAATGTCCTGTTCGAAATCGTCCAGCGCTTTCCCGGCGGATTCGAAAAGCGTCTTCTTTTTCTCCGTCTCTTCGCGTTTTTTCTTCAGCTCTCTGTCAGCGCCTGCAAGCTCCTCATAAAGCGCTCTTTCCGCGCGCACGGTCTCGGAAAATGCCGAAAGCGCGTCCGCGGACTGCCGGCGAAGCTGCTCCTTTTCGGAGGCCTGCTTCTGTGCACCTTCTTTCTCCTCCTTCAGCTTCGGAAGGGCCTCCTCCCCGGTATGAAGCATCTGCGCGGTCGAATCCGCGCGTTTTTTGGCCTCCTGCCAGCGTTCAAAAGTGTTCTTCAGTTCCCAGGCGTCCGTGATTCTTTTTTCCAGGATCTCCTGCGCGCGGATCTTCGGCTCCTCCTC
>CAMOZF010000060.1 GCA_946630765.1 uncultured Lachnospiraceae bacterium
TCCACGCGGTCCGTGATCCGATAGGCTCTTGTATCTCCGACATTCACAAGGAACAGGCTTTCCCTGAAAAACAGCCCCGCGGTAACAGTGGTTCCGAGCTGTATTCCCGACGCCGCCCCGTAGTCTCTGATCCTTTGGTTCATGCGAAGAAGAAGCTTCGACCACTCCGATTCAAGCGTCGCACGGACCCCTTTCTTTCTGGTCAGCGCCGGAAGCCGCTGCTCTCCCCAGTTTCTCACGGCCGCGGCAAGAGATGCGCTCGCAGTCTCGCCCTTATTCAGGCCGCCGAGCCCGTCACAGAGGACCACAAGAAGCGCCGGCCCGTAGGGCGTCCGGTAGCGCCGAACGGAATAAGAATCCTGATTGTTCGGACGCTTCGTTCCGATGTCCGTGATTGCAGAAAAGATATAGTTCAAATCGCCCTCCTTTCCCGGCAGCGGTAAGCTCCACATTCATCCGCCGTCAAAAAACACCTGACACAGCATGCCGGCATAAAGGAACGGTGCAAATGCCAGCGAATCCTGCAGTTTCTTCCTTCCGCTGAGAAGAAGGACAAGCGCCGATACCGCAGCAATGAGCACCCCTGCCCCAAAAGAAAAAGCTGCCGCAGTAAAGCCAGTCGTAAAGCAGAGAACCACACAAAGCTTCACGTCGCCCATGCCGAGCTTCCCGCCGGAAAAGAAGGAAAAAAGAAACAGGACGATAAAAACTGCCCCTGCTGACAGAAGATCAGAAAGAACCGAAGACCGGCCCGAAGAAGCCCCGATTCCGGCGTATTCCGGCACCAGAAGAAGCGTCCGGAAAACAAAAAGAAGAAGGACCGCGCGGTTCGGGATCCTTCGTTCCCGCAAATCGCAGAACGCGGCGTATTCACACAGAAACAAAGCGGAAAGACCCTTCAGACAGGGAAGGATCTCCGGCTGCTTCATCAAAAGACGAAACATAGAAAGGCCGTTGATCCCGGAAAGTACGAGAAAAAGCAGAAGAAGCTTCTTTGGGGACTCATTTTGTGAGAAGTGAACATCCCCGGGCGTCAGTATTCCCGTGGCTGCAAAAAGCACCAGACAGGAACCGAGAATTGAGCATAGGATCAGAAACAGCATAAGACCTGTACCTGCAGAAATGTTTCAAAAAGACCGGAAAAGAAGAAAAAAACACACGAAATATCAAATCCTGTTGAATAATATCAAATGTGTTTGATTCCATTTTTCTTCAATGTTTTATATAATACCAAACAAGCGTGAAATGAAAGGAGAACAGGTTTCAATGGGCAGAACCCTCGATAAGGCCGAGAAGGAAGAACGAGCGATCAGAAAACAGAAAATCTCGAAGATGGGAAAGCGCGTCAAAAAAACAAGAGTAAATGCCGGTCTGACACAGACGCAGCTTGCGGAAAAGTCCGGCGTATCCTATCAGGCACTCTCCTATATTGAGACCGGAAGACGGGAACCGCTGTGCCTCAATCTTCAGAGCATCGCCGATGTGCTGAACGTGACAGCTGACTATCTGATGACGGGAAGAATGACGCACAGTGACTATGTCGTATTGACAGATAAGCTTCGAAGGATGAACCCTGAACAGCTTCAGGCGGTCATGGCACTGGTCGACACGATGGTCGACTGAAACTGATAAAAAACGTCCGGCGTGTGCTGTGGTTATTACCATATCACACGCCGGGCTTTTTTGCAAGTATTTTTTGAAGGTTCACACCTTATTTTTCAGAAAGACAGGCGTCGATAGCCTTCGCCGCGGTTTTTCCCGCGCCCATCGCGGAAATGACGGTTGCGGCGCCGGTCACGGCATCGCCGCCTGCGTAGACGGCATCTCTGCTCGTCAGGCCTTCTTCATTGACGATAATTCCGCCTCTTCTGTTCACCTCAAGTCCCTGTGTCGTGTTCTTGATCAGCGGATTCGGCGAGGTGCCGATCGCCATGATCACGGTATCGACATGAAGCTCGAATTCGGAGCCCGGAATCTCCACCGGGCGGCGTCTTCCTGAAGCATCCGGCTCGCCGAGTTCCATTTTTATGCAGCGGATTCCGGTTACAAAACCGTTTCTCGGATCTCTCGGATCCTCCGGATTCTCAAACCCGAGGATTTCCACCGGATTGTTCAGCAGCCGGAAGTCGATGCCCTCCTCCTCGGCGTGCTCGACCTCTTCCTTTCTTGCCGGAAGCTCCTCCATCGACCGTCTGTAAATGATGTAGACATGCTCCGCGCCGAGCCGCAGTGCGGTACGTGCCGCGTCCATCGCGACATTGCCGCCGCCGACAACCGCCACATAGCCGCCCTTCTGGATCGGGGTCACCATATCGTCGCGGTAGGCCTTCATCAGATTGGAGCGCGTCAGGAATTCATTCGCAGAGTAGACGCCCTTCAGCGACTCGCCGGGAATATTCATGAAGTTCGGAAGACCTGCGCCGGAGCCGATAAAGACCGCCTCGTACCCGTCCTCGAAAAGCTCATCGACCGTCAGGGTCTTCCCGATCACGACGTTCGTTTCGACCTTAACGCCGAGCGCCTTCAGGGTTTCGACTTCCTTCGCGACAATGGCCTTCGGAAGACGGAATTCCGGAATGCCGTACACGAGCACCCCGCCTGCCGTATGCAAGGCTTCAAATACCGTCACCTCATAGCCCTTTTTCGCAAGATCTCCGGCACAGGTGAGTCCGGAGGGGCCGGAACCGATCACCGCCACGCGGTGGCCGTTTCCTTCGGGCTTTTCAGGCGCCGCTGTTGCATGTTCATTATGGTAATCCGCGGCAAAACGCTCCAGCCTGCCGATTCCGACCGGTTCAAAGCGGATGCCGAGCGTACATTTCGACTCGCACTGTGTCTCCTGCGGACAAACGCGGCCGCAGACCGCGGGGAGACTCGAGCTCTCCTGAATGATCTGATATGCGCCCTCGAAATCGCCCGCCTTCATCCGGGAAATGAAGTCCGGGATGTTGATATTTACCGGGCATCCGGAAACGCAGGGACGGTTCTTGCAGTTCAGGCAGCGCGACGCCTCCGCGATCGCGACTTCCGCTGTATAGCCGAGTGCGACTTCACTGAAATTGTGGGCACGGACCTCAGGGTCCTGCACCGGCATTTCATGTTTTTTCGGGTCAATAGCCATGGTTGTTCTCCTCTCTCACTCAGCCTTTTTCAGTAAATTACAGGTTTCTTCGTAGGCGCGTCTTTCGAAGCTGTAGTACATTCGCGAACGAGACATCGCCTCGTCGAAATCCACTTCATATCCGTTGAAATCCGGGCCGTCGACACAGGCAAATTTCGTCTTTCTCGTGCCGTCCCCGGCGACGAGCGTCAGGCGGCAGCCGCCGCACATGCCGGTGCCGTCGATCATGATCGGATTCATCGAAACCGTACAGGGGATGCCGAAGGGTTTTACCGCTGCAACGACAAATTTCATCATGATCAGCGGACCGATCGTAATCACTTCGTCGAAGCGCTCTCCCTGCTCAAGCATTTCCTTCAGCGGCACGGTGACATTGCCCTGGCGGGCATAGGTGCCGTCGTCGGTCATCACAATCAGCCGGTCAGAGCAGGCCCGGAATTCGTCCTCGAGGATCAGAAGGTCCTGGCTTCTGAAGCCGATGATCGATACGACCTCCGCGCCGAGCCGGTGGAATTCCTCCGCCACAGGAAGCGCGATCGCGCAGCCGACGCCGCCGCCGACGATGCAGACCTTTTTGATGCCTTCCGTTTTCGTGGCCTCGCCGAGCGGGCCGACAAAGTCCTGAATATATTCGCCCTCGGCCTTATGATTCAGCTTCGCGGTTGTCGCGCCGACAATCTGGAAAATGATCCGGACGCTTCCCTTATCAGGGTCCGTTCCAGCGACGGTCAGGGGAATCCGCTCACCGTCCTCGTCCACCCGGAGAATGATAAACTGTCCGGGCTTTGCCTTCTTCGCCACAAGCGGCGCAAGGATATGCATCTCCGTCACCGTAGGGTTCAACTCTTTTTTGAAAATAATCTGGTACATTTCGCGTCCTCTTTTCCGTCTTAGGTGTTCTTTATTTTACAATAGATGCAAGCGGCATGTCAATCTTTCGCTTCGTGTTTTTTTACGGAAAATCGACCAAAAAAAGCGTGGATTTTCTGTTTTCAAGCGTCGAAAAGAATGATATACTATTCAGGATTCAGACTTGATTAAAGAGAGGTAAGGATTTGAATACTCAAAAGTTTCAGGATTTTTCCCGGCGGATCCGCGAAAACTGCGGGAAAATCATCATCGGTAAGGACGAAGTGATCACGCAGCTGACGGTTGCGCTGATCGCAGGCGGCCATGTGCTTCTTGAGGATCTTCCCGGCACCGGAAAGACCATGCTGCTTCGGGCATTTTCGGCCTCTGTCGGCTTGGATTTCCGAAGAATCCAGTTCACGCCCGATCTGCTGCCCTCTGATCTGACGGGCATCTATTTCTATAACCAGAAGACCTCGGAATTCGAGTTCCGTCCGGGGCCGCTGTTTTCAGGCATCGTTCTCGCGGACGAAATCAACCGCGCCACGCCGCGCTCGCAGTCGGCGCTTCTTGAAGTCATGGAGGAGCACCAGATCTCGATCGACGGCATCACGCACCGGATTCCCGAGCCCTACCTTGTCATGGCCACGCAGAATCCGATCGAATCCTATGGCACCTTTCCGCTGCCGGAAGCGCAGATGGACCGTTTCCTGATGCGGCTTTCGATGGGCTACATGGAGCGTGAGGACGAGATCAAAATCATCAGAAGAGAGGACAGCCGTGATCTTGTCGCGGCACTGAGCCCTGTGACCGCGCCGGAGGAGATTCTGGCCCTGCAGAAGGCGTACCGGGAGGTGCGCGTTTCCGACGAGATCACTGCCTACATCATGGACCTTGCCGAATATACCCGCCGTTCCGAGCTTCTTTCAGCGGGCATTTCCACGAGAGGTACGATCGCGCTCTATAGGACCGCGCAGATCCTTGCCGCAGTTTCCGGCCGGGACTATGTCATCCCGGAGGACGTGAAAACCGAAGCCGCATACGTGCTTCCGCACCGGATCAGCCTTCAGAAAAAAAGCCACGCAAGCACCGACCGCTTTATCGGCGAGCTTCTCGAAGAGGTCCGCGTTCCCCTTGAAACACTATGATTGTTCTTTTTATAATTCTTCTGTTACTGACGGCCGGGGCGCTGGAATTTATCAGTCTCAGGCGACTGCCCGACAGGCTCAGGGTGCGCACGTGGATCGATATGACGCTCTCGGAGCCCGAGGAAATCGTCACGCTGCACTACAGCATTTCGAACCTGTCCTTTCTTCCACAGCTTTTTATCGGCTTCTCCGTCTATTTTTCGGACGGCATCCGGCTCAGAGAGGATGATCAGTGGCTGCAAAAGTACACCGACCGCTCAGCCGGGGGGCTGAGCTTCAGCCGCAGGTTCTTTCTTCTGCCGCATCAGAAGGCCGAAGGAAAGCTGCATTTTTCCGTCGCTTCGCGCGGGCTCCACGAGATCGGAACCGTCTATCTGGAGTCCGGGGATTATCTCGGAATCAAGTCCGCCACCCGCTCCTTTCCGATCAGCGACCGGCTGATCTGTACGGCGCCGCTGCTTCCGGAAACACCGGACGTACTGACGCTCGGCGGCCTTTTCGGCGACTATCCGGTACAGCGGACACTTCAGGAGGACCCGCTTCTGATGATCGGCTACCGCGACTATACCGGCCGTGAAGCGATGCGGCAGATTTCCTGGAAACAGACCGCACGTCTTTCGCGGCTGACTGTGCGGGAGCAGGACCACACGCTCGATAAAAACGCGGTGATTCTTGTGGATCTTTCCGCGGATACCAGGGAAAATCTCGAGAACATGCTGAGTCTTCTCCGGACCGTGTGCAGCGCGCTCGAAGAGGAACGGGTGCCGTATGCCGTCTATTCAAACGGCGACCTTTCGGAGATCGAGGAAGGGCTCGGCCGCGCGCATATGCACGCGCTGGAACGAAGGATCGGCCTTGCCCGCCCGGTTGCCTACAACAGCTTTGAGCTCCTTGCGGAGAAGATCGCAAGAGACGCCCATGCCTTCCGGAACTTCCTGGTGCTTGCGCCTTCAACCGACGATTCGCTGGACGCTTCTCTGGCGCTTCTTGAGCGGGTATCAGCCTCTCCTGTTTCGGTGCTTTACGGGAAGGAGGCGGCTTCATGAAATACGCATCCTCCGTCCTTGTCGTCTCGGAATCCGCGCTCTATTTCTCGCTCCTTCTTCTGATTCCGGGCTTTTCCGGGCTCTTTTCCGGCATGCTCCTGATCCTCGGCCTGATCTTTTTCAGCCTTCTTCTTGCGGAACTGCTGGAAAAATATCTGCCGCTTCGGATTCTTGCGAGCCTCCTGCCGCTTCTTGCCTTTTTGATCCTGCCGCGGGAGTTTCACACGCTGTTTCTTCTTCCGCCGGTTTTATATGCGCTTCTTAGCGGCGCGCTCGGCCGCTTTTACCGGGAGTACTGGCGGTATCTTCGGGTTTTCCGGCTTCTTCTTGTGCCAGCGGCCGCGTTTCTTGTGATCGCGCTCGTGAATGACCCGATGATGAAAAATGTGCTGATCCTTCTCGCTCTCTTCATTTTCCCGGGCCTGATCGGCCTTCGGATGCTTCGGATGGAGGGCTCTGGCAGCGCGAAATGGCGCCTTCTGAACGGACTTTCCGTGCTGCTTCCGCCGCTTGTTCTTTTCGGGCTTTCGGCAGGTCTTGCCTTTTTGTTCTCTCATGCGGGCAGGATTTTCGAGTTTCTGATCATGCGGCCGCTCGCATGGTTTCTGCGCGGCGTCACCTTCGTCATGGGGAACATTTTCAGAAGTGAGAAGATGGCCGAGGAAATGGCCGAAGAAACCGCGGAAACGCTGATCGAGACGACGGAAGCCGCGGCCCAGGGCGTTTCGGAATCGACGGAAGCCGCATCCTCCGGCTTTTCGCTTCCGCCGGTGGATCTTTCCTCGGTGAATCCGCGGATTTTCCTTGCGGTGCTTCTGGTGATCCTGCTTTTTGTTGTTGTGCTTCTTGTCGTGCTCCGCCGGAAAAAGACAGTGCCTGCCGAGGAAACGGCACCCGAGCAGGGCAGCTTCTTCCGCCCCGTCCGGGAACGCAGGAGCCGGAAAAAGCTTTCGTCACCCGTGCAGCGGATCCGCTCCTGCTACCGCGAGTATCTGAGCCTCATGAAAAAGGCAGGACTTCGGCGCGCACCCGGCACGACTTCTCTTGAAGTGATGGAGAAAACAAAGGCACTGAATCTCTCCGCCCCCGCTTCCGCGCTTCGTGCGCTTTATCTTCAGGCCCGCTACAATAATTCGGCCGCGAAAGAGGATGCCGAAAAGGCCGAGGAGATCCTTTCGGAAATCCGAAGATCCCTTTAGGCGCCTCATAAAAAGCATTGATTTTTTGCCGCTGAATCATTATAATATGGGTAATCCCAAAAGAAAGGAAGGTACAGTCCCATGTACAAGTTTATGTTAAATGAAACCTCTTATCACGGCGCGGGCTGCCGCACTGCAGTTGTCGACGAGATCAAGGCGCGCGGCTTCAAAAAAGCTTTCGTTGCTTCTGACCCGGACCTTGTCAAATTCGGCGTTACCGCGAAGATCACCGATCTTCTGGACGCGGCAGAGATTCCCTATACCGTATATTCCAATATCAAACCGAACCCCACGATCGAGAATGTCCAGACCGGCGTTCAGGCCTTCAAGGACAGCGAAGCAGACGTGATCGTCGCCATCGGCGGCGGCTCTTCCATGGATACCTCGAAGGCCATCGGCATCATCATCACGAACCCCGAGTTCGCGGATGTCCGTTCTCTTGAGGGCGTTGCGCCCACCAAGAACCCCTGCGTTCCGATCATCGCTGTTCCGACGACCGCCGGCACCGCTGCGGAAGTTACGATCAACTACGTCATCACCGATGTGGAAAAGAAGCGTAAATTCGTCTGCGTCGATGCGCATGACATCCCGGTCGTCGCTGTTGTCGATCCCGAAATGATGGCGACCATGCCCAAGTCCCTCGCGGCTGCAACCGGTATGGATGCGCTGACCCACGCGATCGAAGGCTACATCACCGCAGGTGCCTGGGAGCTTTCCGACATGTTCCACATCAAGGCGATCGAAATCATCGCGCGTTCTCTTCGTAAGGCAGTCGCCGGTGATCCGGAAGGCCAGGAAGGCATGGCGCTCGGCCAGTACGTCGCAGGCATGGGCTTCTCTAACGTCGGCCTCGGTGTTGACCACGCAATGGCACATACCCTTTCCGCCTACTACGATATGCCGCACGGCAAGGCCTGCGCAACCCTTCTTCCGACCGTCATGGCTTACAATGCACCGGCTTCCGGCGAGAAGTACCGCGAGATCGCGCGTGTCATGGGTGTTCAGGGCGTTGACGAAATGACCCAGGACGAATACCGTAAAGCGGCTGTGGACGCTGTTCAGAAGCTTGCGGAAGACGTCGGCATCAACTGCTCTCTGAAGGGCATCGTAAAGGAAGAAGACCTCGACCAGCTCTGTGTCGACGCCTACAACGATGCCTGCCGTCCCGGCAACCCGCGTGAAGTCACTGTCGAGGACATCAAGGCGATGTATCTTGAACTGATGAACAAATAAGCTCCATCTTATCTGACAGCCACGGCCCATCCGGTTTCTGTTTTCACAGACCTGGATGGGCCGTTTTATTTTAGCATTATAATGAGAAGAACTGTCTGTTCTGCGGCTGGGGCTCCCGCGCACACGCTTCAGATAGACTTTCAGGGCCCTACT
>CAMOZF010000061.1 GCA_946630765.1 uncultured Lachnospiraceae bacterium
TTAAGCGGGAAAGGCTTGTCCGCAATTTTCTTCACCTCTCCGCGTTCGTCAAATTCCGGCATCCGGTGTGCGACGTTCAGCAGAATATTCAGTTCCTTCGAGATACCGCCGGGCATAATGAGGTCATTTCCCGCAAACATTGAGATCGAAGCCGTTGATGATCCGCCGTTCCAGTCTGTCATCACAAAGCCCTCAAAGCCCCACTCCCCGCGCAGAAGATTCGTGCACAGGTCATAGCTGTCCGCCGTCGGAACGCCGTTGATCTTATTGTAGGAGGTCATCACCGTCAGGGCTTTTCCCTTCTCAATTGCCACGCGGAAGGGCTCAAGATAAATTTCCCGGAGCGTTCTCTGGGAAACCACGGAGTCATTTTTATGACGGTTGGTTTCCTGGTTGTTTGCCGCGTAATGCTTCACGCATGCGGCGGCTTCGTACCCGTCCTGAATGCCCAGCGTCATTGCTGCAGCCATTTCGCCGGAAAGGAAAGGGTCTTCTGAGAAGTACTCGAAATTCCGTCCGCATAAAGGATTCCGGTGAATATTGATACCGGGGCCGAGAAGTACCTCGATCCTGAAGGCCTTCAGATCATCCTTCATACCGAGACCGACCTCCCGCGCCACATCCGGATCAAAAGACTGCGCGATGAGCGTCCCCACCGGCCAGGAAATGCAGTGATGATACACGGTCTGGTCTTCGCCCGTATCGATATTTTTCGCGGTAAACTGCTGTGTAAGCCTTACGCCGCCAGGGCCGTCCGCAAGGACAATCGCCGGAATCTTAAACCGTTTCTCGAGGTTGTGCGTCGTCTCGCCTGCTGCGCCGGGAACGGACTCACTGGAACTTCCGATCACTGGATTCGCGTCGTCCGCGACGCCCCAGCCGGTACCGCAGGCAAAGTTTGACAGTTCTTCCTCCGTAAACTGCGCGAGAAGTTCCTCATAGGATGCACGGCCGTCGTATACGTCCTGAAGTGTAATATCCTTCTTTTCGACAAGCTGCACCTTTTCATACGGCATGACAGCCTTATAGTCCGGATCCGTGGTATAGGTTGTGACACAGGGTGTCTGGTACGGAGAACGCGCGTCTTCACATACCGGAAAATCTTCCGGAAGCAGAATGGGAAGCGAAGATGCCTCTTTGCTGTTGTCGTTTCCTTCAAGTCCCTTCATCACATCAAGCGGCTGCGTAAGCGGAAGTTCCTCGTACACGAGCTTTGTCAGCCTGCTTTCCGGGATGCAGACAGCAGCGATATTATCTGTATTTTCAGAAGACGTTCCGAGCTTGAGGATATAATATCCCCTGGACAGCAGATATGCAGTCTTCTCCTCAGAGAAAGAGGAAAGCGCTTTTAAGGGGACGGTAATTACAAGAGTTTCCTCCTCTCCCGGCTTCAGAAGACTTGTCTTTTTGAAGCCCTTAAGCTCTCTTTCCGGCATGTCCATCTCAGTTGAAGGTGCGCTGACGTAGAGCTGCAGCACCTCTTTTCCGTCGAAATTGCCGCAGTTTCTGACCTTCGCGCTTACGACGATGTCCTGACCGGAAACGCTGGCAGAAGCCCCGGAAACTGCAAAATCCGTATAACTGAGGCCAAATCCGAAGGGATATCCGGCCTGTTTTTTAACTGTTGTGAAATAGCGGTAGCCGACATAAATCCCTTCAGTATAGAGCGAAGTGTCGGGATCCGAAAGGAAGGTGTCCGCGCTCGGATAATCCCGGTACTCCATTGCCCATGTGGTCGTCAGCTTTCCGGAAGGTGTTGTTTCGCCTGTCAGGACCTCCGAAACCGCAAGTCCTGCTTCCTGTCCGGGCTGACCCATTAAAAGAATCGCATCAGCCTCTGATTCCTGAAGGTCCGCCACCGACACCGGGCCTGGAACATTCAGAACAAGCACAAGATTTTTGTATGCTTCCCGCAGAACCCGAAGGTTTTTCTTTTCCACCGGGGAAAGATCATAATCATCTTCGACCTTCCGGTCTCTTCCTTCGCCCGAATTTCTCGAGAGGACATAAACCGCGGTATCGGTCATGTCGGAGAAGCGCTTCGCGTCCGCCTCGGAAACCTCCTGCTCCGGGGAGAGCACGTCATGTTTCCCGGCGGCTGCAGCCTCGGACACGATCGCGTCGAGGCGCTCTGCAAGATTCTCCAGGATTTCCTTTGTCACAATATCAAAACCAGATTCGAGAAGCGCCGGAAGAATATTGATGTGATAGCGGGGAGACTGATTCACGAAAAGCTCTCCGCCGCCGGAAACGCCGCCGTTAAAGGGATCGCCGGAGCCGGAACCGCCGCGGACCGTACGAACCGCGCCGTTCCCGAAAAGCGCGATCTTTCCGGGAGAAAGCGGCAGAACGTTCCTGTCGTTTTTCAAAAGAACCATACCTTCTTTTGCAGCTTTTTTCGAACGTTCTGCACCGCGGATTTCACGTTCCGAAAGCGGCGGGGAAATAATATCAGACATCTCATACCTCCATCTTGCATTTTCACTCAAACGATACTGCAGGTCACAAAAAACCACTTCCGATCCGACATCCATGAAAACATGCCTGTACAGACTGACCCCGGGAACTCTTATTCTCAGTATTCAAATTTTACTTTCTTCAGGGTCACGGTTCCGCTCTTCACGGCAATCTTTACCGTTACACGTTCACCGGTCGAGCCTACTGTGAACGAATCAGAAGTCTCAGGCGCAAGGATCGAACCCGCGGCAAACTTCACGGTACCGATCACCTTGCCGGCGCAGAGGATTTCCGCCTCGCCTTCTCCGATGCCTTCAAAGCTGACCTTCAGGCCGTCCTTTACTTCACGGACAGTATAGTTGGCGTACTCGCCGGCCGCAAGCTCTAAAGCAAGGTCGTCAAGCGGGCTGTAGCGCTCTTCGTTGGGATCCTGGTACCAGGCAAACTTCGGATACGGAAGACCCTTCTCACAGGCCCAGACAAGCTTCGTATGGTCCTCAAGACGGAAGTTCAGGTAGTTACTGTACTCCCAGTTTCCGTAGTAGCGCGATCCATCCTCGTTCCACATGTCGTAAGCGACGCCGGAAAGAGTGATGTCCGGGATTTTCTTCATCGTGCGCGGACCTTCATAGTTCACTTCGCAGTTTTCAAGCTTTGTGGATTCAATGAAGGCGTCCATGATCTTAATGCACTCTTCGTATGTGGGACGCGGGCCGACCATCTGGAACTTCTGGATCTTGTCCCAGCCTTCCGGCACGAAATGATGCACCATGCCTCTGCCGTGAGGTCCGCGGGATTTGCCGCGCTCCGCAGCCGTTTTCCATCCCCAGGGGGTATAGGAAACATGCAGATGCTCGCAGATATCGTAGAATACCGGATCAACATCGGGGCCTGCACCGCACTCGCCAAGCCACAAAGGAACGTTCAGCTCATCGCGCTTTAAGAGCCAGCCATAGAGGTCCTTGATCTCCGGAGACGCGCCGTAAAGGTGGATTGAGATTGCCCAGTTGTGGTATTCGGGATCATACTGATGATTGAAGATCCTGAAGTCACGCGCATACTTTGCGCCTTCCAGGAAGAAGATATGCTGCTTGTCAATCTTACGGATTCTCCGGATGCATTCTTCGTAGTATTTCTCAAGAAGCGGTATATACTCATGCTGAATCGGAGAGGAAACCGGTTCGTTGATGAGATCGTAGCCTGCGACAATCCAGCGGGAGCCGAAGCGGCGGACGATCTCCTCCCAGAGGACGATCTGGCGCTCCGTGGACTCTTCATCGAGGAACACGCTCGGGTATTCACAGAAAAGACTGTCGCCGGTCGCACCATTGTTTCCGCCGATCACGCCGTGCATGTCAAGGATCGCATAGACACGGTATTTTTCGCAGGCGTCGATAATCTTTGCAAGGCGCGAGAAGCCGCCTTCGTTCCACTGGAAGCCGGGCTCTTCGTAAAGGAGAGCGTTGGCATTCAGAACGATGCGGACACAGTTGAAGCCAAGATCCGCCATCAGTTTAATGTCTTCTTCCCGGAGATGGTTTTCTTCCCATCTCTCCCAGAAGGTAGACTCGTACTTCGCGCCGCAGAGTTCTCTGACCATCTGAGAAACGAAACGGCGGGAGGTCCAGCGCTCCGGATTGTGATCGTTTCCGGGACCCGGGAACAGGATCCATTTGAAAAGATTCTGCGGAAGCGGCGCCGAACCGATCATGAAACCCTCGGTGTTTTCCCAGTTCGCAGTGCCCCAGCCGTTCAGGATGATTTCCTGCCCATCTTCATTGACGAAGCGGATGCCGTCGGTGCGAAGAACGCCTTTTACAAATTCATTGTCAAGCTTGCTCATAGGGGTTTTCCTTTCTGATTTATTGTCTTTCTATTGGTAATCGCCAAAGTGATTTCAGCGTTTTATTCCTGATCAAACCCGTTTTCAGGGTACAAAAAGGGCGGAGGCCCCCGGTATTACCCGTTTGTATACCTGCCTCCACCCTTATGAAGTTGTTGATAAAATCTTATCTTGCGTTAAAGCGGTCAACCGCTGCCTGGTAGGTGTCGATGACGTCCTGGTAACCGTACTGCATAACCTTTTCTTTGAACTCGTCAAAGCTTGTGTTATCGGTGCCGAGAATGTAGTTGATCTCGTACTCCTGGATCAGGGTCTGGACAGCGGTCAGCTTGGAGTTGATGTCGCTGCTCTCTTCTTCTGTCAGTGTATAGCCCCTCGGGACACCGATATTGATGTCAGCAGCCGTCCAGATATCCACCGCTTCCTTCTGCTGGTTGGTGCCGCCTGCCGCAGCCGTAGCGATCTTTTCAGAAGCAAGTGTGTTGTGCTTGCCGGTCCAGCATTCGCCCCAGCCGAGCGCGTACTTCTCAAGGACGCTCTTAGCGGGAGTGCCGTCCGGATTGTTGAGAACAAAATCTGTGAACTGCGGGATTCCGTTCTCGTCCAGCTTGTAAGTCACGTCTTCAATACCGTACCAGTTCAGAAGTTCGCCTTCTTTGCTGTAGAAGAAATCCATCCACTTTGCTGCGAGCTCCGGATTTTTGCAGGCTGTAGTAATGAACATCTGGTCCTTTGCTTCCACGGGGCTCCACGCCATATAGGTCTCGGATCCGTGAACGGAAGGTACGATGACCGGCTGCAGATATTCAGGCTCGTTGTTGCACATGTGCATCTGGAAGTAGTTATTACCGGTGAAAGCGGAAAGAACGAAGCTGTACAGCAGATACTGGTCGTCTTCCACAGAACCCGGAGTGCTAAGATAATAGTTGAAAGAAGTAAAGTTGGGGTCAATAAGGCCTTCTTCATACCACTGACGCATGGTCTCAAGGTATTCGCCGAAGCCGTCCTGAACCGCACTGCCAACGACCTTATCGCCATCCATCTGCAGATACAGATCATCAACCGTGTTTACGCCCCAGGACATGGACAGCCAGGAACCGCCGTTCTGATGAAGAACGAAAGGATGCTCCATGCCGCTCTCTTTTGCTTTTACAAGCGCGTCATGCCATTCGTCGATGGACTTCGGCTCTTCAAGGCCGAGCTTTTCCAGAATGTCTTTCCGGTAGCAGACGCCGTTGTAAACGCCTTCTGCCTTAACGTTGAAGTCTTCACCTGCAAGGATGCGGACGATCTTCAGCTTGCCGTCATCCGAAGTCGCCTGCTTTCTTGCAATCGGATTAGCCTCGAGGTATGCCAGATAATTCGGCATATATTTATGAATGAGTTCATCGTGATCGTCACGGATAACGCCGTCCTCGATCAGCTTTTCATAACCGCCGGGCAGAGTGTCGGTGTTGATGATGTCCGGATAGTCGCCGGAGGTCAGGACAATACCGATCTGCTCCGCTTTCTGCTGGTTTTCAACCGGAATCCAGTTGATATGGACGTTGGTCAGCTCTTCCATCTTCTTGACGCCTTCAATGTCATTAAGATCTGAAACGATGGATCCGCTGTAGCTGAGCCACATGCTGAGTTCCTGCTTTTCTTCCGTTAAGGGAAGGCCGTTCTCAGCGGGTGCCGCAGTTTCTTGTGTCTCGCCGCCGGCTTCCTCGGTTTCGCCGCCAGCTTCCTGGGTTTCGCCGCCGGCTTCCTGGGTTGCGGGCGTCTCACTTCCGCCGTTTGTGCAGCCGGTGAGAAGGCTCAGGCCGAGCACAAGCGCGAGAATCATTGCTAACACTTTCTTCATAATCTTTCTCCTTTGATTAATGGTGTATCTTTTCAGCATCCCTGTTTTGAAAATGCTGCACAGATCTGTTGGTTGTAAAATTAAGTTACGCTTTGACCGCACCGATCGTCATACCGGTGACGAAATACTTCTGAACGAAGGGGTAGATCACCAGGATCGGCAGTGTCGATACGACGATTGCGGCGTATTCAACCGCTCTCGCATAAACTGATGACGTGTCGACGTCTGACGCAGAGGTGATTTCCTTTGTTGACTGATACAGGATTGCACGAAGTTCCATCTGTAACGGATATAAATCCTTTCTATGTCCGAGATACAGGAGTGCCGACATGAAATTGTTCCACTGTCCGACGATTGTAAACAGCATCACAACAGCAAAAGTTGCTTTACACAGCGGCAGGATGATCCGGAACATAATGATGAAATCATTCGCGCCGTCCAATCTTGCTGCCTCCTCCAGAGCGTCCGAAATGCCCTGCATCGAGGTTCTCATGATCAGAATGTTGAATACGCTCAAGCATCCCGGAACGACGATCGCCCAAACGGTGTCGAGCATATGCAGTTTGCGGATGACCATGTAAGTCGGGATCATGCCGCCGTTGAACAGCATCGTGAATGAGATGATCAGCATGAAGGTGTTTCTGAAGAAGAAACGGTTTCTTGAGAAAACGTAGCCGGCGATGACGGTCATCACACCCGTGATCACACAGGACAGCGCACAGTACATGATTGTGTTCCGGTAGCCTCTCCACAGCTTCTGATACTGCAGGATCAGTTTGTAAGCGTGGAAATCCGCCTTCTTTAAGGGGTACAGGATCATACCCTTCGAAACGTTCAGGGCTGTCGGATCACTGACAGATGCCATGATCACATGCCACAGCGGCAGCAGGCAGGCAAGTCCGATCAGTACCAGAAGCAGCACTGCAAAGATCAGGAAAATGACACGGCTGGGACTGGTTTTATACTTGTAAGATCTTTCCATGTTTTCCTCCCCTTAGAACATCGATGTTCCCGATACACGCTTCGAGATTGCGTTCGTCGTCAGCAGCATGATTGTTCCGATGATACTGTTGAACAAACCGACGGCTGACGCCAGACTGTAGTTCGTCTCCTGGATACCCATGCGGTATACATAAGAATTGATTACGTCTGAAAACTCATAGTTTGCAGGTCCGTACAGAAGGATGATCTTGTCCGCTCCGACCGAGAAGATCGCGCCCATGCGAAGGATCAGCATCATGACGATCATCGGCATGATCGAAGGGATCGTCACGTGGATCGCCTGTTTCCATTTGCCCGCGCCGTCAACGTAGGCCGCTTCGTAAAGCTCCTGGTCGACAGAACTTAAAGCCGACAGGTAGATGATCGAGCCGTATCCAAGGCCCTGCCACATATTCTGCAGCACGTAGATCAGCCAGAAGTTTCCTTTCTTGTTCAGGAGGTTTGCCGATTCCGTTCCCGTAAGCTTTGCAACCATCATTGAGACCGGACCGCCCGCTTCCACGAACTTCACGACAAGGCCGCAGGCCACGACTGCCGAAATGAAGTAGGGCATGTAGCTGACGGTCTGGATCGTCTTCTTGAAGAACTTCTGGTGAATCTCATTCAGGATCAGCGCGAAGATGATCGGTGCCGGGAAGTTGATTACAAGGTCCAGAACACCGATTGCGATGGTGTTTCGGATCAGGCGTCCCACGTACGGTCCTTCAAAGAAGTCTTTGAAATTCTTCAGGCCGACCCATTTACTTCCGAAGATGCCCTTGACCGGGCTGAACTTCTCAAAAGCCATTAAAAGGCCGACCATCGGCGCGTAATTGAAGATCGCAAAATACGCGAGGATCACTGCGAGCAGAATATAAACGACCTTGTTGCGCTTGATGTCCAGAAGCAAATTGTGAGGTACATTTTTAATTCCGCCGCCCATCCGGTAGCCGGACGGTGCAAAAGCCTGATTCGGATCAAGCTCTTTTTTCTTTTTCTCTTTTGCCATTGTTTCCCCTTTCTCTATAATCATAATCAGACGATCAGAAGCCGTCTTTCATTCACATGATGTCCGAACTCCGGCATGATGATGAAGGGTTCCTCATCCGGGTCGAGCCGGTCCTGCATCACCGGCGGCATATAGCTTGAAGTGAAGCAGAAGCCGTATTTGAGATCGTGATAGCCCTGCGAAAGTCCGCCGGGTTTTCTGACCTTCAAAACCGCGCATTCCGTCGGGTTCCAGTGAGTCTTGAAATCGTCGTGCATCTCTTCATTCGTGTACGGCAGATCCTTGAACCACCAGGTGATCTCTTCTTTATCGATGCGCTCGCCGTCGACAAAAAGTGTGCCGGGCATAATCTGCGAAAGGTAAATGCCCCGGTAATAGGGAAGGCGGATCTTGAACTGGAAGCCGGTCACTTCACCGTTCTCGACGATGTTGCGGAATCCTACAGACTGAATAACCTGTTTTTCCATCTGATTCCTCCTTCCATCAGTCCCCGAGAAGCCGCTTCATCATGATGTGCTGCTTCCTTAAGGTCTGTCCGACTTCGTAGCCGTCTTCGTACTTGTCCGCACCTTCGTATTCACTTAAGAGATATCCGTCCCAGCCGTA
>CAMOZF010000062.1 GCA_946630765.1 uncultured Lachnospiraceae bacterium
GTCAGATTCTTCAGAATATTGTGGTGCGGGAAAAGGTTGAACTGCTGGAACACGAGTCCGCAGTAGCTGCGGAAACGCTGCAGCGCCCCCGAATGCACGTAGACGGCGCGTCCGGTGGCGGGGTCGTTTTTTGCCGCATGCTGTCCCATATAGATGATCTCGCCGCCGTCGATCCATTCGAGGAAGGTCGCGCAGCGAAGAAGCGTGGATTTTCCGGAGCCGGAGGGGCCGATGATACTGACAACCTCGCCGCTGTCCACGCCGAAGCTTCTGTCTCCTCAGAATAAAGTAAAGTACCGCACAAAGCTTTTGAAATAGTACTATAGCATATTAGCACATTAAAGTGATGATGTAAAGAGAAAATTCCATAAAAAACATTGAAAATCCGCGGAAATCTTGTCCGTTTCCGGCAGATTGCAAAGGGGGAGAACTTGTGTTATACTGAAAACCGGTTTAATCTGGAGGATCCGGCGGTGTATCTGCTATTATTTGTGTTTTTTCTGATTCTGAACGGCAAAGTGACGTCCGAAATACTGATTTTCGGGCTTGTTCTTACTGTGCTCTTTGCGGTCGTTCTGAAGCTTTTATTTTCCTACACGCCGAAAACCGAATGGAAGGTTCTTCGGAAAAGCCCGTACTTCCTGGCTTTTCTTGCCGTGCTTTTTATTGAAGTGATCAAGGCGAATCTTACGGTGATGCGCCTGATTCCGAAAAAAGAGAAGTCCCTTCAGCCGGTGCTTGTGACCTTTAAGACCGCGCTTCGGAGCGATTTCTGCAGGTTCCTTTTCGCGAACTCGATCACCCTGACGCCGGGGACGATCACGGTGGAAGCGGAAGAGGATGTATTTACGGTGCACTGTCTGAGAAGAGAGCTTCTGGATACCTCCGAAAACGGACGGATCCTGAAGCTGCTTCGGAAAATGGAGGCCTGAATGGAGCTTGTGAAACACTATACACTGGTTGCCGTGATCGGGCTTCTGTCGATCGCGATCCTTTTCGGGCTGATCCGCACGATTCGCGGGCCGCGGCGTTCGGACCGGGTGATGGGCATCAATATGATCGGTTCTTTTTCCACGGGCCTTCTTGCGGCGCTCGCGGTTTTTCTTCGGGAAAGCTGGCTTCTGGACGTCTGTCTGGTCTACTGTCTGTGCAGCTTCCTCGCGGTCATTTTCATCAGCAAGATCCACATCAGTGAGTCCGGCGACGAGAAAAAGGAAGAGGAGGAAAATTCGCTGTATGAGTGAAATTCTGCGTTACGGCCTCGCGGTTCTTTTTCTCCTTTTCGGCTTTATCAGCATCGGGATCTCGGTTCTCGGGGTCTTCCGCTACCGCTTTGTTCTGAATCGCATGCAGGCGGCTGCCATTATCGATACGCTCGGCCTCTTTTTCCTGTTGGCCGGGCTGATGCTGCTCGCCTGGGACCTTGCCTATATTCCGAAGCTTTTTCTGATCCTCGCCTTCCAGTGGATCGGTTCGCCGATCGCGGCGCATATGGTCGGAAGGATGGAGATCCGCACCGAAAAGGAGCTGAAAAAGCATATGGTGATACTGGATGAGCGGGAAATTTCCGGCGAAAAGGAGGAGGAAGAATGAATTATATTGAAATCGCGCTTCTCGGGCTCCTGCTCCTCTGCGGAATTTCCGCCTGCATCAGCCGAAATCTGATGGTTTCCCTGATCATATTCATGGCCTACAGTGTGATCATGTCGATTATCTGGGCACTTCTTCGGGCCCCGGATCTCGCGGTCACGGAGGCCGCGGTCGGCGCGGGAATTTCCTCTGTGATGATGTTCATTACGCTGAAAAAACTCCGTGATATCAATCTTCTGTGGAAGGAGGAGCAGCATGAAGAAGAAACTCCGTGACGCCTTCCGCCAGTGGGACGAGGGAAATTTTGATTTTACGGAGGAGACCGCAAAGGCCGGACAGATGCCGGCGCGCGGCGACGATTCCGGAAATGAAACCGCGGCCTGGAAGAATCTTCCCGTCCGGAGCGCGGTGCGTTCCGAAGTGAAGCTTTTCAATGTGCTGTACCCGGTCTTCGGCGCGGTACTTCTGATCTCCGTGATTGCCTTTCTGATCCTTTCGGTGCTGCAGCTTCCGCATTTCGGAAGCGCGATGACGCCCGCAAATGACGGAGAAGTCACGAAACGTTATCTCAGTTCCGGTCTTACGGAGACCGGGGCGGTCAATATCGTCGCAGGCGTGATCCTCGACTACCGTGCCTTCGACACACTCGGCGAATCGCACGTGCTGTTTACGGCGGCCGTTGCCGTGATGATCCTTCTTCTTCAGAAGAAAGAGGAAGAGGAGTCCCCTGCGGACAGAAGCATCCTGAGAAATGACCTCGTGCTTCGAAATACCGCGAAGATCCTCGTGCCTTTCCTGATGCTTTTCGGTATTTATATTATCCTGAACGGGCATCTGGGGCCGGGCGGCGGCTTCTCCGGCGGTGCGGTCATCGGCGGCGCGCTGATTCTGTACAGTGCTTCCTTCGGAAACCGGCGGCTTTCCACAGTTCTGAATTTCAGAAGCTACCGGGCAGTTGTCATCCTCGCGCTGTCCTTCTACAGCGTCCTGAAGTGCTATTCCTTCTTCTGCGGCGCAAATGGTCTTCATACCATCTTCTCCGCGGGCACGCCGGGGAGAATCCTGTCGGCAGGCATGATCCTGCCGTTAAATGCCGCCGTCGGGCTCGTGGTCGCCTGTACGATGTACGGCTTCTATGCCATCTTTACGAGAGGTCGGATCTGATGCTTGAAATCCTTTGGAACAACCGCATACAGGTCGTCGCCGTGATTCTGTTCGCGGTGGGGATGACGACCCTTCTTCTCCACAAGAATCTGCTGAAAAAGATCATCGGCCTGAATATCATGGATACGGCAGGCTATCTTTTCCTGACCTCGATCGGCTATATCGAGGGCAGGATTTCGCCGATTGTCACGGGAGAGAATGATCCCTCGCGCTATGTGAATCCGCTGCCGGCGGGTCTTGTGCTGACCGGAATCGTCGTGTCGGTCTCGGTGACTGCGGTCATGCTGGCCCTGACGATCCGGCTCTACCGGCGCTATCACACGCTGAACCTGGACGAGATTTACCGGATGGTTCACCGGGAACAGGAGGAGGAACCATGAGCTTCTGTCTGAATTTCCCGCTGTTTCTTCTGATCCTTTCCCTGCTTTCCTCGGTGATCTCAAGCGTGCTGAAAAGAAATGCCGCGCGCGCGGTGACGATGGGCCTTTCGGCGCTTTCCGTGGCCGCGAATCTGGTGGTATTTTTCTATACGATGCAAAGCGGACAGAACTTCGAGTACATGATGGGCCATTTCCCGCATCCCTGGGGGAATGAGCTTCGGATCGGCATGCTGGAGTCGCTGTTCTCCGCGGTCTTCTCGCTGGTTCTTTTTCTCACGATACTTGGGGGACAGGCGACGCTTCTTCTTCGGGTCGAACAGGAGAAGGGTTCTTTATATTACTGCATGTGCGACCTGATCCAGGCGGCGCTTCTCGCGCTCGTCTATACGAATGATATCTTCACGGGCTATGTGTTCATCGAGATCTGCACGATCAGCTCCTGCGGCATCCTGATGATCCGCCAGAACGGAAAGACCATCCTCGCGTCGACCCGCTATATGATCTTCAGCCTGATCGGCTCGGGCCTGTTTTTCCTCGGGGTGATCTTCCTGTACGACATTACCGGGCATCTTCTGATGCCGGACCTTCTTAGGAGCATCCGCGCGCTTCACGATTCCGGATCCTACCGCCTGCCGCTTCTTGCGGCAATGAGCCTGATCATGACCGGCCTTGCGATCAAAAGCGGCCTTTTCCCCTTCCATATCTGGATGGCGGACACCTACGGCGCGGCAATTCCCGCATCGTCGGGCATTCTCTCGGGCCTGATCTCGAAGGGCTATAGTTTCTTCCTGATCCGGATCATTTTCGACGTGTTCGGCACCGACGTGTTCTACGCTTCCGGTATGCACAATGTCGTCTACGCGCTCGGGGCGCTCGGTGTGATTGCCGGGTCCGTTGCGGCAATCCGGGAAAACAATATCCTCCGGATGGCGGCCTACAGCTCCGCCGCGCAGATCGGCTACATTTACATGGGGCTCGGGCTCTCGCCGGTTCTCGGAACGGAGGCCGCGCTTTTCCACATCCTCGTGCATGCGGTGACGAAGCCGGCGCTCTTCCTGTCGTCGGGCTATCTTTCCGATGCGATGGGCGGCGCGAAAAAGTTCCGGAACCTCACGGGCGTGGGCTATGTGAATCCCGCAGCGGGCGTGTTCTTTTCCTTTTTCGCCTTCAGCATGATCGGGCTGCCGCTGACGATGGGCTTTATCAGCAAATACCTTTTCGGAATCGCGGCCTTCGAGTCGACGCACCGGAAAATGATTCCGACGCTCCTCGTTTTGGCGGTGAGTACCGTGCTGAACACGATGTACTTTGCGCGGACGATTCTTCGGATCTACACGAAAAACGACAGGGCTGAAGCGCCGGAGAAAAAGACGCTGAAAAGCCAGCGGCCTTTTATCCTTTCCGCGGCTTCCTTTGCGGTGATGAATCTCACGTTCGGAATCTTCGGAAAAACCTTTATTGACCTTCTTGCAGCCGCGATCCGGCTGTTCTGACTACCTGAAAACCGGAGGAAATCATGAAAATCCTGATGCTTCTTTTGCTGCTGATCCCCGCCGTCGCGGGCGCGGCGCTTCCTTTTCTCAGATTATCGAGGAAGAAAAATCTGATCCTTACGGGCGCGGTGCTGCTTCTTTGCGCCGCACTTTCTCTGGTGCTTCTTTTTCAGGGGGAGCTGTCAATGGTGCTGTTCTCCATGACGGAGAAGCTTGTCGTTTCGCTGAAGCTGGACCTTCTGTCGAAGATTTTCCTCTCGCTTTCGGCCTTCGGCTTCCCGCTCGCAGGCTTTTTCGCCTTCCGCTATATGGAGGAAGAGGAGAAGGAAGGCTCCTTTAAGGAGAGTACCTTCTACGGCTTTTTCCTTCTGACGGAGGCCGCGCTTTTCGGCATGGACCTGTCGGACAATCTGATCGCGATGTACTTTTTCTTTGAAATGCTCACGCTCCTTTCGATGCCGCTCGTGCTTTTCGAACGGACGGAGCGCTCGATCGCGGCGGCGCTGAAGTATCTTTTCTATTCGATCGGCGGCGCGTTTCTCGCGCTTGCTGCAATCTTTGTACTCGCGTACCACGCGCCGACGCTGCAGTTTGCGGAGGGCGGCGTCCTGATGTCCGGAGGAAAACTGCTCCCGGCGCTTTCAGAAAACCGGAATCTTCTTCTGATCATGAGCTTTCTGGGCATCGTCGGCTTTTCCGCAAAAGCCGGCATGTATCCGCTGCACGGCTGGCTTCCGACCGCGCATCCCGAGGCGCCCGCGCCCGCATCCGCGGTGCTTTCCGGCGTCATCGCAAAGGCCGGCGTCCTGGCGATCATCCGGCTTCTGTATTATGTCATCGGCCCGGCCCTCCTTCTCGGAAGCTGGGTGCAGATCAGCCTTCTTTCGCTGTCGCTTCTCACGGTTTTCATGGGCTCGATGATGGCCTACCGCGAAAAGAACCTGAAAAAGCGCCTCGCCTACAGCTCGGTTTCCCAGATCTCCTATGCGCTTTTTGGCATCTTCCTTCTCAATCCTGAAGGCTTTACGGGCGGCGTGCTGCAGGTGCTTTTCCACGCAGCCGCGAAGATCTGCCTCTTTTTGACCGCGGGATCATTTATTTTCCACGGCAACAGGCGAAAGGTGGAAGAGCTTCGGGGGATCGGAAAGACGATGCCCTGCACGCTTCTTTGCTTCACCTTCGCGTCGCTTTCCCTGATCGGCATCCCGCCGTTTTCCGGCTTTGTCAGTAAATGGTATCTCGCGCTGGGCGCGCTCGGAAGCGGCATCCCGGTGCTGTACTGGCTCGGCCCGGTGATCCTTCTCGTGTCGGCGCTTCTTACGGCCGGGTATCTTCTTCCCGTGTCCGTTTCCGGCTTTTTCCCCGGAAAGGACTTCAAGGCGGGAGAGAGAAGCAGAGAGGGCGGTCTTCTGATGCTTGTGCCGCTGTTTGTGCTGGCGATCCTGACCCTGGTCCTCGGACTTTTGTCGGGGCTCCTTTCCAATGTTTGTCTGCAGGGCTTTTCCGCCCTGTTTTGAAGCTTTTAACGGAGTTTTTGTATGATCTCATCGGCATTTCTTCTGCCTGTCATCCTGTTCCCGATCCTCTCGGGCGCACTGATGCAGGTTTTCCGGATCCGCAGCCGACGCGCGGTCCGGATCTATACAGGGACTGTCACGCTTCTGACCTCGGTCTTTGCGTGGCTTCTGATCCTGCGCGCCGATGATCAGGCGAAGGTCCTTCTGCAGTTTACGAGGGACTTCACCTTCATGCTCCGTTTTGATTCTCTGGGGCGCTTTTTTGCCGGGATTGTCGCGACGCTCTGGCCGCTCACGGTCTGCTATGCCTTTGAGTATCTGGAGGACGATCCGCGGCAGGGCGTTTTCTTCACCTGGTTCACGATGTCCTACGGGGTGACGCTCGGGATCTCGATGGCCGGGAATTTGTTCTCGCTGTATATTTTCTATGAGCTTCTGACGCTCGTGACGGTGCCGCTTGTCATGCACACCGGCACCCGGGACGCGATCCGGGCGGCGAGAACCTATTTCGGCTTCTCACTGGGCGGCGCGGCATTTGCGATGATTTCGATGCTGTATCTGACAACCGGCGAGCCGTCAATCGAATCGGCGACGGTTACCCGGATCTTCTATGTGATCGGCGTCGTCGGCTTTGGCGTGAAGTCCGCCATGTTCCCGCTGCACATCTGGCTTCCGAAGGCCTCCGTCGCGCCGACGCCCGTCACCGCGCTGCTTCACGCAGTCGCGGTCGTGAAGGCCGGCGTCTTCTCCGTGATCCGCCTCACCTATTACGGCTACGGAACCGAGCTCGTCAGAGACTCCTGGGCGCAGTATGTGCTGATCGGCCTTGCGATGTTTACGATCCTGTACGGCGCGGTGCGCGCGGTGAAGGAGGTGCACTGGAAGCGGCGGCTTGCGTATTCGACGGTTGCGAATCTCTCGTATATTCTTTTCGGCGTGCTTCTGATGCGCGGGGAAGGGCTTGTCGGCGCGCTTCTTCACATGGCCTTCCATGCGGAAATCAAGATCCTCGCTTTCTTTGCGGCCGGCGCGGTGCTGCACCGGACCGGAAAAACCTATATCTATGAAATGGACGGGCTCGGGCGGAAAATGCCCTGGACGCTCGGCTGCTTTACGGTTTCCGCGCTCGCGCTGACCGGGATTCCGCCGATGTCGGGCTTTATCAGCAAATGGCATCTTCTGACTGCCGCTGCCGCGGGCAATAACGCGGTCTCCTATATCGGGGCAGGCACGATCCTGCTTGCGGCGCTTCTCACGGCCATGTATATGCTGAGTATGGCCGTGCGTGTCTGGTTTCCGAAAAAAGGCGCGGACGTGGAGAAGAATTCTGCTGTCCGGGAAGCCGGGGCGTTCATGCTGGTACCGATGGTGATCCTTGCCCTCGGGATCCTTTTCACGGGGCTTTTTCCGGGCGTCGTGATCCGAAGCGCCGAGCTGATCGCAGCGGCGGCAAAGACGGTGGGAGGTGATTTCTGATGCTGTTTCTTTTCACAATCCTTCCGATAATCACTGCCTTAATCCTTCTCGGAGCCTTCCGGGCTGCCCGTTCCGAAAATATAGAGAATGGCAGCGCTCCCGGCCTTCCGTACTGGATCGGACTTTTCGGAATCGCGCTGACCTTTCTTCTCGCAATTTATCTTTTTTTCCGCCAGGCAGCGGATTTCAGGCTTCCGATCGTGCTGTCGATGGGACTCCACTTCACGCTGGACGGATTCCGGCGCGTGTACAGTGTAATCATCGGCTTCATGTGGCTTCTCACGATGCTCCTTTCGAAGGAATACTTCCGGGGGCACCGTCACAATGTGCGCTTCTACTTTTTCAGCCTTCTGACGGAGGGCGCGATCCTCGGGGTCTTCCTCGCGGCGGACCTTTTCACGGCGCTGGTCTTTTTCGAGATCATGTCCTTCACCTCCTTCGTATGGGTAATTCAGGAGGAAACGGAAGGCGCGGTCCGCGCGGCGAATACCTATCTTGCGATCGCGGTGATCGGCGGACTTTCGGCGCTGATGGGCATTTTCCTTCTGCAGCATGGTTTCGGCACGACGGAGATTGCCGCGCTTTACGAGGCCGCGGAAAGCTGTGACAAAAAAGGCCTTCTCTATGCGGCCGGCATCTGCATTCTCGTCGGCTTCGGCGCGAAGGCCGGCATGTTTCCGTTGCACATCTGGCTCCCGAAGGCGCATCCGGTTGCCCCGGCCCCGGCGTCTGCGCTTCTTTCCGGACTTCTCACGAAATCCGGCCTTTTTGGAGTCATTGCAATCTCCTGCGGCCTCTTCCGGGAGGACCCCAGATGGGGCGCTGCAATCCTCGCACTCGGCGTGATCACGATGCTTCTTGGGGCAGTGCTTGCGCTCCTTTCGGTGGATCTCAAGCGGACGCTCGCCTGCTCCTCGATGTCCCAGATCGGCTTCATCCTGATCGGCATCGCCTGCACCTGCCTTCTGGGGGAGGAGGGAAATCTTCCCGCCGCGGGTGCGGTGCTTCACATGGTGAACCACTCGCTTCTGAAGCTCGTGCTCTTCATGTGCGCGGGCGTCGTCCATATGAATCTTCATGCGCTCGATCTGAATCAGATCCGCGGCTTA
>CAMOZF010000063.1 GCA_946630765.1 uncultured Lachnospiraceae bacterium
TCTTCGTGGATCTGACGGATATAGACGCTGTCGATCTGCTCGAGATCCGAGCCGATCAGGGTGACAGGCCGCCAGATTCCGGCGTCCGGAAGATGCGGGCCCCAGTCCCAGCCGAACATGCAGTGGGCTTTTCGGAGTAAGGGGAAGCCCTGCATCGCGTCAGACGAGCCGTCCTCCGGCGTCTTTTCATAGGCTTCTTTGATAAACCGGGTCGGAGAGAACAGGGTGACCAGAAGCTCGTTTTCGCCGTCCTTCAGAAGCTCCTTCACTTCAAATCTCCAGGTCCGGTGCATGTTTTCCACATGGGAAAGAAGCGTGCCGTTCAGGAAGACGTCCGCAACGGTATCGATGCCGTCGAACTGCAAAACGACCCGCTCAGACGCGCTGATCTTCGAATCGGGCGTGAAGGTACAGCGGTATTCGAAATCCTGATCCATCAGACGCAGCGCTTTCGTTTCATTGTCGCGCCAGTAGGGATCGTCCATTTTATTATTCAACAGATAGTCATTGTAAACGGAGCCCGGAACGACTGCGGGAATCATTTCTTTTTCGGAAAGACTCCGCATCTTCCAGTTCTCATGCAGTTTTTGTCTGAACATTGGTTCCTCCTTCAGCAAATTGAATACAGGGTGATACGCTGTTTCCATTAGAATAAAATGAATCCTGGAGATTGTCAAGAAATATCGACTGAATGAACGAAGGCGCCTGCTGCGCCTCCAAGAAGGTTGATTTTTGCCTGCAAAGAGACTATAATAGGGGGCAGATAATTTACAATCGGAGGAAAAGAATATGCTTGAATGTGCCAGACCCATTACCCCTGAAATGATTGCTTCTTTCCGTGAAAGATACGAAGCGGATCCACTTGCGAAGACGCTGACGGCAGCGGCTTCCGGTATCGACCTTGCGACAATCGCGCGCGACCCCGCACAGGCCGCGAAAATGAGCCGCAGCTTCTCGATCGAGATCAAAACGACCGGGATCACAAACCAGAAACAGAGCGGCAGATGCTGGCTTTTTGCTTCGATGAACCTGATGCGCGAGCAGGTCATCAGGAAGTGCAATCTCGAGTCTTTCGAGCTTTCCGGAAACTATTTCGCTTTTTGGGACAAATTTGAAAAGATCAATTTCTTCCTCGAGTCCGTGATTGATTCCTCCGATCTTCCGGTCGGAGACCGGACGCTTGACTGGATTCTCGGCGGCGTCGGCGACGGCGGCCAGTGGGATATGATGGTCAGCATCGTGAAAAAGTACGGCGTCGTGCCGAAGAGCGTGATGCCTGAAACCTTCCAGTCCACCGCGACGCGCGGCCTTTCGCAGTTTTTGAACATGCACCTTCGGAAGGATGCGATTGAACTTCGGAAGCTGGTTTCGGAAGGAAAGGATCCGTCCGCAAGGAAGGAAGAAATGCTTTCCGATTACTTCCGGGCGCTCTGCATCTGCTTCGGCGAGCCGGTACAGCAGTTTGATTTCGAATACCGCGACAAGGACCGTGAGTTCCATGCGGATTACGGCCTGACACCCCTGAGCTTCTATGAGAAATATGTCGGCATCGAGCTTTCGGACTATGTCAGCGTGATCAACGCCCCCACGAAGGACAAGCCCTTCTACAAGACCTACACCGTGAAGTATCTCGGCAATGTGATCGGCGGCGGCATCCGTTATCTGAATCTGCCGATTGAGGAGCTGAAGGCCTTGACGATTCAGCAGATGAAGGATGGCGAGCCGGTGTGGTTCGGCTCCGACTGCGGCAAATATGGCGACAGAAAGACCGGCATCTGGGATCCGCAGTCCTTCCGCTACGATGAAATCCTCGGCATGGATTTCTCGATCAGCAAGGAAGAACGTCTCGACTACCGCGACAGCGCGATGAACCACGCGATGGTTCTGTGCGGCGTGAACCTGGACGAGAACGGAAAGCCGAATCGCTGGAAGATTGAAAACAGCTGGGGCGACGAAGCCGGCGAGAAGGGATATTTTGTAGCGAGCGACGCCTGGTTTGATGAATTTACCTATCAGGTCATCATCAATAAGAAATATCTGAAGAACGAGTGGCTGAAGGTGCTTTCGGAGGAGCCGATTGAGCTGGAGCCCTGGGATCCGATGGGCACGCTTGCTTAAAAATGCCGGGGCACTACCGGCAAAAGGAATAATTTAAGGATTGTGACAAGCGAAGAGAAGAGAAAAAGAAGAAATACAATCATCAACGCAGTCATTCTTATCGTGATGGTTGCGCTGACCCTGTGGGTGCTGCTGAAAGATCAGGATCTTCCCCTGATTTTTCGGGAGCTTATGGAAGTGCGCTCGGTTTACCTTTTGCTGGGCGCGCTTCTTGTGATTCTTTTCGTCTGCGGAGAATCCGTGATCATCAAAATCCTGCTGAACGCGGCGAATACGAAAGCGCCGCTCCGGCACTGTATTCAGTATTCCTTTATCGGCTTTTTCTACAGCATGATCACGCCGTCCGCGACCGGCGGCCAGCCGATGCAGATTTTCTACATGCGGCGTCACGGCATCCGGGTCGGCACCGGCTCGGTTGTGCTGATGCTGGTAACGATTGAGTACAAATCGGTGCTGATCCTCACGGGACTTTTCCTGTTCCTTTTCTGCAGACCGCTGATGCAGTCGCTGGATCCAGCGGTCAGGACCCTTTTCTGGTTCGGCTTATTCCTGAATGTCCTGTTTGTCGCGGCGCTTGCGGTGCTGGCTTTCATGCCGCGCTTCGCGCACAAACTGGTTCGGGGGCTTTTTGGGAAGCTGTCGAAGATTCGCTTCCTGCACCTGACAGAGGCACGCCTTCAGCGTGTGGAAAATGGTATGGACGTCTATAAGGAAGCGTCCTCTCTGATCCGGGGGCATGTGAAAACGATTATTTTCACACAGCTTCTGACCTTTTTGCAGCGCTTCATTCTTTTCGCATTGACGTATCTTGTCTATGTCAGCCTTGAGCTTCGCGGCGCAAAGCTTTTTCCGATGATCGGGAGGCAGGCGATTGTCGCGATCAGCTCCGACATGCTGCCGACGCCCGGCGGCCTCGGGTTCAATGAGTTCGTCTACATGAGGATCTTCGAGCCGGTCTTCGGATCGGATCTGATGACGACGGTTTCCCTGACAATGAGCCGCGGCTTCAGCTATTATTTCCTCGTGATTGTCAGCGGAATTGTCACACTGGGCGCACATATTGTGATGACGGTCCGGTCGCGCCACAAGAAGAAGGGGTCTGAAATACAAAAAAATTCCGACAAATAAGGTCTTTTGTCGGAAAACAGAACATTTGAACAAGACTGGCGGTTTCTCCGCCGGTCTTGTTTTTGTATAATCAGCATAGTAAGGTAGGGTAAATTTGCGGTCTTCTGAGTTGAGGCATCATATGAGGGGAGGATGCATCGGATTATGAAAAAGGTTTCCGTCGTTCCGATGAGAATTGCAAAAAACGGATATATTGCACTGTCGGCACTGTTTATTGTGTTCGGCGTGATTTTTGCGGCATGGACGGATCTTCCGGAGACGGTGATCCGCTTTGCGGGCGGATCGGCGCTGCTTCTTTTCGGCGCGGTGAAGCTGGTGGGATATTTCAGTAAGGACCTGTACCGGCTGGCATTCCAGTATGATCTTCAGTTCGGAATCCTTCTGCTGGTTCTCGGCGCGATTGTGATGGTCAAGTCGACCAATATCATGACCTTCATGTGCATCGCGCTCGGCATCGTCATTCTGCTGGACGGACTCTTCAGGGTGCGTGTCGCGCAGGACGCGAAGCATTTCGGAATCAGTCTGTGGTGGGGGATTTTCATTCTGGCAATCATCACCGGCGCCGCGGGACTGCTTCTCGTGTTCCGGCCGCTGGAGATCAGAGAGGCGATCCGGGTGTACTTTTCCATCGCACTGATTGCGAGCGGCGTGCTGAATCTTTTCGTCGTCCTGACGACGGTCAAGATCATCAAGTACCAGAAAAGCGATACGGTGGATCAGGAAGAAGAGTACGAATAATAAGAATGTGATCCGATTTCGCGGCACTGAAATTTCCGCGAAAACGGTAGCAGATAAAAAGGCGGCGGGACATTCCCGTAACAGCCTGAAAACATTTATGAATTAAAGGAGAAAGATTATGGCAAGACCAGTTCAGATTCTGACAGATTCATGTTCAGATATGCCGAAGGAGCTTCGGGAAAAGTACAATATTGATTATGTGAAGATGAATACGGTTTATGAAGGAAAAGAAACCCCTGCGAGTCTGGATTTCGAATATTATACACCGAAGGAACTTTACGACACCATGAGAAACGGCGGCCGTGTGACCACGACCCAGGTCCCGCCGGCAGAGTTTGAGCGGGCCTTTTCCCAGTACCTTTCGGAAGGCAAGGACGTTGTCTATATCGGCTGTGCACTCAAGCAGTCCAGCTCCGTCAATACCGGAACCGTTGTCGCGAAGAGACTGCTTCAGGACAATCCGGAAGCGAAAATCTTCTGCATCGACGCACTGAATGCCTGCTTCGGCGAAGCGCTCCTTGCAATCCGCGCCTCCGAGTACCGCGATCAGGGCATGGACGCGCAGGCAATTGCCGACAAGGTGATGGGCGACCGGAACTTCGTCAATGAATACTGCACCGTACACACCCTGGATTACATGAAGCGCGCAGGCCGCATCACGGCTTCCAAGGCGTTCTTCGGCAATCTTTTCGGCGTAAAACCGATCATCATCGCGGACCGTGTCGGCGCGCAGGTCGGCTACAAGAAGGCCAAGGGCCGTCAGACCTCGATGCAGGAAATTGTCAACCTGCTGAAGGAATCCATCGTGGATCCCGAGAACCAGACGGTTTTCGTTCTGCACGGCGACTGCCAGGCGGAGGCGGACGAGCTTGCAAAGCTTGTAAAGGACGCCATCCCCTGCAAGGATACTTATACGACTTATATCGGACCGATCATCGGTGCTTCTCTCGGGCCGGACGCACTTGCGCTGTTTGCCTGGGGCAAAGAGATCACATTTGAAGGCTGATAATAAAACGGAAGGGTAAGAAGTTAAGCGAATGGGTACAAAAGAACTGAACGGGGAACTTCTGGAAAAGCTTCTGGAGGGCGGCGCTGCCAACCTCCGGATGAATGCGGATATCGTCAATGATCTGAACGTCTTTCCGATTCCGGACGGCGATACCGGCGATAATATGACACTGACCATCAACGGCGGATTAAACGCGCTCGAGGGCAGCTCAACACCGAGTCTGACAGAGGCTGCCGAGAAGGCCAGTAAGGGAATGCTCCTTTCGGCCCGCGGGAATTCAGGCGTCATTCTTTCCCAGCTTTTTGCGGGAATTGCCGACGGCTTCCGGGGCTTTGAAACCGCGGATATCCGTACAGTCGGTGAAGCGATGCGCTCGGGCGTCCGCTCGGCTTACGCGTCGGTCATTACGCCGACGGAGGGCACGATCCTGACGGTTGCACGCGAGTCTGTCGAATATGCCTGCGGAAGAATCAATGAAAACAGTACGCTCGAATCGTTCTGTGCGGACTGCCTCAGAGAGGCCAATGCCTCGCTTCAGCGCACGCCGGAGCTTCTTGCGGTGCTGAAGGAAGCAGGCGTCATCGATTCCGGAGGTGCCGGTCTCTACTATATCGCAGACGGTGTTTACCGGACGCTTCGCGGAGAGAAGATCGAGGATCAGGCCGGCCAAAAACCGATGATGATGTCTGCGCCGCACACGATCGACACCAGCAAATTCAACGAAGACAGTGTCATGGAATTCGGCTACTGCACAGAGTGCCTGCTGCAGCTGACGAATGCGAAGACGGATATTTCCGCCTTCAATATTGACGAGCTGATCCAGGCACTGACGGATATGGGCGGTAATTCCATCGTCGCCGTACAGACCGGAACCGTTGTGAAGATTCATGTTCATACCTTTGAGCCGGAAAAAGCGCTCGGCTACTGTCATCAGTTCGGTGAATTCCTGACGATGAAGGTCGAAAACATGACGCTTCAGCACACGGAGTCCTTTGTAGAGAACCGTTTCCACGTGAGCTTCATTGACGAGGATGTGCCGAAGAAGCCTTTCGGACTTGTTACGGTTGCGACCGGCGAAGGCATCAAGGAGACCCTTCTTGACCTCGGCGCCGACGTCGTGATCGACGGCGGACAGGGAAACAATCCTTCGACGGAGGATTTCGTCGAGGCCTTTGACAAGGTACACGCAGAGGATATTTTCGTACTTCCGAATAACGGCAACATTGTGATGGCGGCACGCCAGGCAGCGGAGCTTTATAAGGATTCCAGAATCCACGTCATCGAGTCCAAGTCCATCGGCGACGGCTATGCGGCGCTGACCATGCTCAGCTACGACTCCGGGGACGCCGGGGAAATCGCGGAAGAAATGCGCAGCTCGATGCAGGGCGTCATTACCGGCTCCGTGACGCGCGCCGTACGTTCGACCACGGTCAACGGCGTGGAGATCAAGGAAAATGAATATATCGGCTTTACCGACAAGGAAATGCAGGTCAGCTGCCCGACGGCGCTTGAAACCGTGGAGGCGCTTGCAGAGCATCTCTCGATCGGAAATTACGAATATGTGATCGTGATCTACGGTCAGGACACGCCCGAAGAGGAGAAGGCCGAGTTCAGACAGTACATGCAGACGAACCACCGCCGCACCGAGCTTTGCGAGATCGATGGCGGCCAGGAGGTTTATCACTATCTGCTGATCCTGCAGTAAACAGCTGCAGATGATGACGATTATTTGAGGAGGAAAAAACATTGCCGGTAGATTTCACTCCGGAGATGAAGCGGGAATATACGATTATCGCGCCCGACATTTTCCCAACACATATGGAGCTTCTCGAGCAGATCTTCAGAATGTACGGCTACAATCTTGTGGTCGTCCATTACGAAGGTCAGAAGGTGATTGACACCGGCCTGAAGGTTCTTCACAATGATGTCTGCTACCCCGCAATCTGTATGCTGGGGCAGCAGATTTATGCGTTGACCTGCGGGGATTTCGACCCGCATAAATGCGCGCTTGTCATGTTCCAGACCGGCGGCGGATGCCGTGCCAGCAACTACCTGTGCCTTCTTCGGCGGGCGCTGCACAATCTGGACATGGACTATGTGCCGGTCATTTCACTGAGCTTCACGGCGCTTGAGCATTACAGCGGCTTCAAGATCACGCCCTTCATGCTTCTTACCGGCATCCGGTCTCTCGTATACGGCGACATGATGCTCCTTCTGAAGAATCAGACCGCGCCCTACGAGGTTCACAAGGGCGATACCCGGAAGGTCGTCGACAAATGGACCCACGAGCTCGTCGAGCAGTTCCGTCATCACAAGGGCCTGACCGGCACCTCCATGAAGAAAAATCTGGCCGCGATGGTGAAGGATTTCCACAATATCGAAAGGGAGAAGAAGAACCTTACGAAGGTCGGCATCGTCGGGGAGATTTACGTCAAGTATTCCTCCTTCGGAAACAACGGCCTCGAGAAGTTCCTGGCCTCCCAGGGCTGTGAATACATGGTGCCGGGCGTTCTCGGCTTCTTCCAGTTCATGTTCGCGAATGTGGAAACCGATTACCGGTATTTCGGCGGAAAAATGAAGAAGCTTCTGATGGCGAAGATCGCGAAGCACGCGCTGGCTTCCTGGGAGAGAATCATGATTCAGGCGCTCAAGCCGTATCCCGAGTTCGCCTGCCCGAATGAATTCAAGAAGACCCAGGCGCTTGCCGCAAAGGTCGTCGATCCCGGCGTCAAGATGGGCGAGGGCTGGCTTCTTCCCGGCGAAGTGTGCGAGCTGATCGAAAAGGGCTACAACAGCGTCGTCTGCGCCCAGCCCTTCGGTTGCCTTCCGAATCATATTGTCGGAAAGGGCACCATCAGAAGGCTCAGGGAGCTCTATCCGAACGCCAATATCTTCCCGGTTGATTACGATGCCGGCGCATCGAAGGTCAACCAGGAGAACAGAATCAAGCTCATGCTTGCGATGGCAAATGAATTATAAGGCAGCGTATCAATGAAAAAACTTGGAATCGATATCGGATCGACCACGCTCAAATGCGCGCTCCTTTCCGAAGAGAACGAAATCCTTTATAAAAGCTACGAGCGTCACTATTCGAAGATCACGGAAACGCTCGGAAACGAGCTTGCAAGAATCGAGCGGGAATATCCCGGCGAACGCTTCATGGTCTCTTTGTCCGGTTCTGCCGGCATGGGCTTTGCGGAAAACGCGGACCTTCCCTTTGTACAGGAGGTTTTTGCGGAACAGATTGCCGTAAAGAATCTCGCGCCGGGAACGGACGTCGTGATCGAGCTGGGCGGAGAGGATGCGAAGATCCTGTTTCTGACGGGCGGCTTCGAGATGCGGATGAACGGAACCTGTGCCGGCGGCACGGGGGCCTTTATCGATCAGATGGCCACGCTCATGAACATCACGCCCGACGAGATGAATGAGCTCAGCAAGAACCACGAGAAGCTCTATACGATCGCTTCCCGCTGCGGCGTTTTCGCGAAATCCGACATTCAGCCGCTGTTGAACCAGGGCGCAAGAAAGGAAGACGTTTCCGCGAGCATTTTCCTTGCCGTCGTCAATCAGACGATTGCGGGACTCGCGCAGGGGCGTGAATTTACCGGAAATATTCTGTATCTCGGCGGTCCGCTGACCTTCCTTTCG
>CAMOZF010000064.1 GCA_946630765.1 uncultured Lachnospiraceae bacterium
CCTCGGCTGGGAGGAGTACGCGGAAGTGGACACCTCGATGGGAATGTTCGCTCATTTCATTGTGACGCTGCCTGAGGAAAAGGAAACGAGCCTTCAGAAGCTTCTTCGGAAGCTGCAGGAGACGATCGGCATGAACGGCGTGAAGTATATCGGGCCATCGGACATGCCCGTCCGGAAGCTTGCAATCGTCGGGCATCTCTACCCGATGCAGGGACCGAAGAGCGAGAAAAACCATGCCGGCTATCCGAAGGAATATTCAGTCGAGATCATCCGCTACTTCGAGGAGCAGGGCGTCGACGTGATCCTGCCCGGCGAGACGATCGACTGGACCGTGCTTTCCTATGTGCGCGACGCGGTTGAACTCGGGCAGAATAAGGCGGTTGTGGCGCTCGGACACTTCAACTGGGAGGAGATGGGCATGCGCTATGCCAAAGAATGGGTGCAGCAGCTCGTCGGGCCGGAGCTTCCGGTGACTTATGTCCCGACCGGAGATATGTGGAATTACAGGGTATAAGGCCTCTGGCCTTTGGAGGTAGCAAAGTGGAAAAATGGACCCCTGCCTTCAGTTACACGGCAGTTGACTATAATCATGATGTCGTTACATATGAGAACATTTCGCAGACCGGCGTTTTCCGGAATAATCTCAAGGGAGACGCGGTCCGCCTGAAACTGAATAACTGTTACAATCCGTCCGAGGTCAGGATTACGCACGCGGATTTCTGGCTCCGGAACCGTGTGACCGGGAAGAAGCGGGGCCCCTTCAAGGTGACGCTTTGCGGAGCGGAGGAAATCGTCCTCCCTGCCGGTGAAGCGCCGTTCTCGGACCCGGCGGCAGCGGACGTCAGCCCGGAAGACGACTTTATTGTAAAAATGTACTTCCGGGAGAAGACATCCTTCTGGTCGGTCTGCACCTCCTACGCGCGCCGTTCCTGGTACGCGGACGAGAAGAAGGAGGACTACCGCGAGAATGACTGGACCTTCCCCGCGGACAGAAAGGCGCTGTCGCCGATGCTCGGCGGCGACCCTTATGGCATGGACTTCATCGTCTGCCTTTCGGAGATCCAGGTGCGGACACACGAAAAAGTCACGATTCTCGGGCTCATGGGGGATTCCGTCACCGCGATGTCAGCTTACAGCGACTCGCTGACAGACCGGCTGTACAGGGCGTATCCGGGGCTCGTCACGGTTGTGAACGGCGGCATCAGCGGAAACCGTATCAACCGGGGATATCCCGCGGTGCCGGCGTCTGTTTTCCCCGGGGAGGGACATCAGTTCGGGCGCGCCGGAAAAGACCGGATTCTCGACGATCTTTATCAGGATTTCACACCGGACATTCTGTTTATCCTTGAGGGCGTAAATGACTGTTCGCATTCGCTGGCCTTCCATGAAGAACCTGTCGAGACTGCGGAAAATATTTATGCCGGACTTCAGGAAATGATCCGGAAGGCAAAAGAACAGGGCTCAAAGGTTTATCTCTCGACGGCCGCGCCGTTCGGCGGCGTCGGCATGGGCTGGAGAGAGCAGGGCGAGCCGATGCGCTGCCGTCTGAACGAGCTCATCCGGCAGGGAACAGACGCGGACGATCTGATCGACCTTGATCTCATTATGCGAGATCCCGATGACCCGCATTTCATGCAGGAGGGCATGCATCTGGGGGACGGAGTGCATCCGAACTATTTCGGCGGAGAGAAGATCGCGGAAGCGCTTTTCAGACGCTGGTTCTCCGAGGACTCCGGCTTTCCGTCCGAATAACAGATATTCTAAAAGAACGCTTTGTTTTTTGAAAGAATTCCGTTGTCAGGAGACCTATAATGACAATGCGGGTAATTTCCGCAGGGTTCATTACAGGTCTCTTTATTATGCAGAAAGGACGATAACCATGGCTTTTGATAAAATCGACCGGATGATTACCGGTGATAACGGAGACGTTTTCTACGAATTTTCTTCAGACGGACATCAGATTCTCTACTATATGCCGCACAATGAGGTGCGGTCCAATCTGATCAATTACGGCTTTACCGGCCCGACACTTCTCGTATTTCCGGACAGGAAGACGGATTTTCAGGGGCTTCGGGCGGCTGCCGAAGAGACCGGTCTTCTCCGGGTCGCAAAAGAGGAGGGCGTCGGTATCATCCTTGTGAATCCGCAGGGCGAAAGCTTTGAAGGGGAGGAACCCGGCGCTTATGAAGCCGTGACCGCTAATCTTGGCATCGCGCAGGAGAACTTCCGCGACGGGCTGGCCATTATGAAGAATGAAATCCTTCCGGACGAACAGCGCTACAATATCCTTGGAGCCTGTGTACGGATGTATGTCTATGGCTTCGGCAGCGGCGCGGACTATCTCGCTAAATACTACCTCCGGAAGGTCGAGGGCTCGGCCGTTCTCGGAGACCTTGGACATGCGGACCTCTCGATGGTTTCCGTAACGCTCAGCGGCCTGTCCGTGCTTCCCGCACCGTCGGAAAATGACCTCCATATCGTCTCGGTCGGGAATCCGGAGGAGGCGGAGAGGATCCTCAGAGAGAGCGGGGCAGAGGTCCTTGTCCGCGAAGATACGGACCTTTACCGCGACTTCTATGAATTCGCCGGATGCTGGCGCCGCTGGACCGGGAAAGTGCTTCCGGCCTACAACTACGCTTCCGAGGGAATCATTGCGAAGGCGGAGTCGGTAATGCTTCCGATCTCGGACGACAATGAAATCTTCCGCCGCCGGATGTTTTTCCTCCGTACGAAGGAGCACCGCGTCGGCTACGTCACGTTCTATGACAAAAATCTCGACATAGAGCACGAAAAACACCCCTTAATGCTGGTTTTCCATGGCGGCGGGGATTCTGCCTATGCGACGGCTTCCCTCGCGGAATGGCCCGAAATCGGCCAGAGAGAGGGCTTTATCACGGTCGCTGTCGAGATGCACCTGCGGGTTTCCGCGAAAGAAGTCGCGGCGCTCATAGACCATCTGAAGGAGGAGTACGCGATTGACGAGACGCGCATCTACGCGACCGGCTTCTCGATGGGCGGCATCAAGAGCTGGGATCTTTTCGAACAGTGCCCGGAGCGCTTTGCTGCGCTGCTGCCGATGGACGCGATCGATTACGTCGGCAATAACTGCCTCGGCGCTAAGACCGATGAAGTGAACCAGAAGACAATGGTCCCGCTTTTCTATATCGGCGGCGTGGACTCCTTCGGCGTCGAGCTCCCGATGCACCACGAGCGGGCGATCGAGAGGCTGCAGTATGTCGCGAAGGTGAACCGGCTGAAAAAGCGTTTTGACGTGAGGCTGGAGGACAAAGAAAGCTGGGAGGATCCTCTGATGGCGGTCGCCGGAGACAGGACGGAAGTCCTTCACGACCCGATGTTCCCCGAAAGTGTCTACACGGCCCATTATTATGACAGCGAGGACGGAAAATGCTATACCTGTCTTCTCGGCGTGACGCATCACGCCCATGAGATCCGCCCCTTCACCAATAATTTCGCCTGGAATTTTGTAAAGAAGTTCAAAAGAAACCCGGACGGCTCGATCGGAATCGACGCGTAAACGGGGACTCTTGGAGAAAAGGAGAAAGAGCTGATGAACACCAATATTTTCAATCCGGTAAAACCGGTTGTCGAAACCCGCTTCGGACGCCTGCGCGGCGTAAATTACGGAGACGTCAATATCTTTATGGGAATCCGCTATGCGAAGGCGAAGCGCTTCCATATGCCGGAGGAGCAGGAGAGCTGGGAGGGCGTCAGAAACGCCTATACCTACGGCCCGATTACGCCGCAGATGCTTCCTCCGAACCCGCCCAGCTATTATCGCGGCCTGCATATGCTGCAGAAACAGGACGAGGACTGCCAGAATCTGAATATCTGGTCGCCCGGCGATCTTTCTGAGAAGAAACCGGTTTTTGTATGGATGCACGGCGGTGGATTTTTCGCCGGAAACGCCCTTGAAGAGTATTCCTTTGACGGCTTCAACCTTGCGAAATACGGCAATATCGTCTTTGTGTCGATCAATCACCGGCTGAATATCCTCGGGCACCTGAATCTCGCGGACTATGGAGAAGAGTACGCGCATTCCGTCAATGCCGGCATCGCGGATCTGGTGGCGGCGCTGAAATGGATCCATGAGAACATCGAAGCCTTCGGCGGAGATCCGGAGAATGTCACAATCTGCGGGCACTCCGGCGGCGGCGGAAAGGTGCAGTGCATGTACCAGATCGAGGAAGCGGCGCCTTATTTCTCGCGCGGCATCGTGCTGTCGGGATCAATGGCGGGCGATATGGTCGATACGCAGGAAGCGTCACGGCGCTCTGCTGCGCTGATTCTTCGTGAACTCGGGATCGACAGGGAGAACATTCACAGGATCGAGGAAGTGAGCTACGCGGAGCTTGTCGACGCGTACCGGAAAGCGCTGCATTCGCCGGAGGCGGACGAGCTGACAACGCACTGGTCGCCCGTCATGGACGACTACTTCCGCGGATTCCCCCTGCAGTCCGGCTTCATGCCGTGGTCCAAGGACAAGCCGATGATTTTCGGTTCGACGATCGGCGAATTCCTGATGGACCGGCTGACGACAGAAGAAAAGGAAGCGATGGACGAAGAAGCGAGGATCGCCTATATCCGCGGCAAATACGGAAAAGACGCCGATGAACTGATGCGGCTCTTCAGGGCAGCGTATCCGGAGCATGACATTCTGGATCTCGCGTATCTGGACACGATGGTGCGCATCCCGACGATGGATACCGCGAAGCTTCACGCGAAGAACGGGCTCGGGAATACCTGGATCTACATGGCGGCCTACAACGCGCCGGAGGACAACTGGATTCCGCTGTGGCACGGCGGCGATGTCTGCTACATTTTCCGCAATGAAGACCGCGTCTATGTGCTGAACGAAGCGGTGTACGGGCAGCGGCTATCCGAGATTTTCAGCAATCTCGTGCTGCAGTTTGTTCGGACAGGCGATCCCAACAATTCCTTCCTGCCCGCGTGGCGTCCGGTCTCGGAAGAACACCCCTGCACCATGGTCATTGATCGGAAATGCGAGCTTCGGGAAGGCTATGACGATGAGCTTATGAGCCTTCTTTCAACGCAGGCAAAACCCTTTACATTGAGCTTTGCGAAAATGCTGTAAGCGGCCGGAGAATAATCGGGCGGCAGACAGCAGGACTATCCCTGATACAGAATCATAGAAGGACAGAAAAATGAAACCGATAGAAAACAAATGCATGCTGATCACCTACGCGGACAGCATGGGCGGAAACCTGAAAGAACTGGAAAAGGTTCTGGATATTTATTTCAGAGAGGAAATCCGCGGCGTACACATTCTGCCATTCTATCCCTCGTCAGGAGACCGGGGCTTTGCGGTAATCAATTATGACGAGGCGGATCCGAAGTTCGGAAGCTTCGAGGACATCCGCCGCCTGTCGGAGAAGTATTTTCTCGCGGCGGACTTTATGCTGAACCACATCTCGATCCGCTCGGCGGAGTTCCGGGACTACATGGAAAAAGGCGACGCGTCGAAGTACCGCGATATGTTCATTCACTGGGAGGAATTCTGGCCGGAGGGCGAACCGACAGAGAAGGATCTTCAGGTGCTGTACTCCAGAAAACCGGGCGGACCAAAACGTGAATTTACGCTCGACAACGGCGAAAAGGTGAACCTCTGGTGCACATTTTTCGAAGAGCAGGTGGATATCAATCCGCATAATATCGAGACGCAGCGCTACTATGAGCGGAACCTTCAGCGGATCGCGTCCCTGGTGCCGATGATCCGCTTTGACGCCTTCGCTTACGCGTCGAAGGTGCCCGGGACAAGCTGCTTTTTCGTGGAGCCGGAGATCTGGGACGTGCTCGACATCAGTACGAAACCGCTTCAGAAGACGCACACAGCGATGCTCGCGGAGATTCACGAGGAGTACCGTATCCAGAAAAAGCTCGCCCGGCGCGGACACTATGTCTATGATTTCGCGCTGCCGCTGATCCTTCTGCACGGGCTGGAGTTCGGCAGGACCGACCGGCTTCTTCACTGGCTTTCGATCTGCCCGCACAATCAGGTCACGACCCTCGACACACATGACGGCATCGGCGTCGTGGACGCGGCGGGGCTGATGACAGAGGAGGAGATCGACGCCATCAGCACAATTGTCCGCGATCGTTATGTACGGGAGTTCACGAAACTCCCGGAGGAGCTGCAGGCGCGTGACAGCTTCTGGGCTTCGCGGATCAGGACCGGCAGCGGCAAGGAGAAGATCTACCAGCTTTCGGGAACCTTCTTCTCGGCGATGAATGAGGACGAGGACGCGTATCTTCTGGCGCGGCTCGTGCAGCTTTTTACGCCCGGAATTCCGCAGATTTACTATGTCGGTCTGCTCGCGGGAAAGAATGATTTCTCCTGCCTTGAGCGCGGCGAGGGCGGGAGAGAAGTGAACCGCCATAACTATACGGAGGAGGAAATCCGTATGCGGATACAGGCTCCGTTCCTGCAGCGGCTTTACGGGCTGATGCGCTTCAGAAACAGCTGCGAAGCCTTCGACGGTACGTTTACGGCTTCAGGCGGTGAGGGAACAATCACGATGCGTTGGGAAAACGGCGGAACAACTGCGGAACTATCCGCGGATTTCCGCACAAAGGAGTACCGGGTCACAGAGACGAAAGCTGGAAAGACCCGGACAATTTGAAAGAGGTGAAAGATATGCTGGAGAGAATTCAGGAACTGCTGCAGAAGGGATATGACTATCCGGAAGTAACCAAAGGCATTCCGCACGGCGACATGCCGGGCGATAAGATCGGGATTGACGAAGGACATGTAAAGAAAGCGCAGGTGATTTTCCCTGAGCTTCTGAGACTGCTTCTGGAAAACGGCCGGGAGAAGGCCGTCCTCTGCGTTTCGGGCGGATCGGGCGTCGGCAAGTCGGAAATCGCTTCGATCCTCGGATACTACCTTCGGAGTATGGGAATCGGCACATATGTCCTTTCGGGAGACAATTATCCGCGCCGGATTCCGATGTACAATGACGCGGAGCGCCTCAGCACTTTCAGGACCGCCGGAATCCGCGGCATGATCAGAGACGGCGTGTATTCCGATGAAGCCGGCCAGGAGCTGATCGCGCTTCAGAAGGAAGAAGCTGACCCGGATCCGGGAAAATGCGCCGGATATCCATGGCTCAGCTCCTATATCGCACACGGAAAAGCGGCGCTTACGGATTACCTCGGCACTGAAAAAGAGATTGATTTTGAGGAGCTTTCCGGGATTCTTGAGGCTTTCAAGGCCGGTGAAAAGGAGATATTCCTGAAGCGCATGGGCAGAACCGATACCGAGCTCTGGTACAGCAAAACAGACTTCTCTTCAGTCAATGTGCTGATCGTCGAGTGGACGCATGGAAACAGCGACTTCCTTCAGGGCGTGGACATCCCGATCCTGCTGAATTCGACGCCGGAGGAAACACTGGCTCACCGCCGCGCGAGAAACCGCGACGGCAAGACCGATTCCGCCTTTACGACCATGGTGCTTGCGATCGAGCAGAAAAAACTGCACGAGCAGGCGCACAAAGCGAAGATTATCGTCAGTAAGGACGGAGCGCTCCTCGACTTCGCAGCATATTCGGCACTAATGGACGGAAAGTTCTGAGAAAAAGGAGATCATGATGAGCAAATTTGCGGATAATGGTCCGATGCTGAATGCCTATCCGGACAGCGTCGGCGGAACCTTGAAGGATATTGTCGCCTTTCTGAAAAAAGATGAGGCAAAGGACATTTTCAGTTCTTTCTACATCCTGCCCAGCATATTCAACACCGACCTTGACCGCGGCTTCTCGGTCATCAGCTACGATATCAATGAAATGCTTGGCTCCAGGGAAGACATCGAGGACCTGAAGGCGCTGAAGATGGATCTGAAGCTGGACTTCATCCTGAACCACATTTCCGTACTTTCAAAACAGTTCCAGGACATCGTGAAGAACGGCGAGGAGTCAAAATACAAGGACTTTTTCATCAACTGGAACCGCTTCTGGGAAGGCTGCGGAGAAATGACAGCGGACGGCTATATTCAGCCGGATCAGAAATATATCGAGAACATGTTCTTCCGGAAACCGGGACTGCCGATCCTGATGGTCCGCTTCCCGGATGGAAGAGACATGCCTTACTGGAATACCTTCTATCAGGAAGTGCGCTATCCGGTGCTTTCCTATGAAATCCTGATGGAGATCTTCCCGGGCATGCAGTACCTCATGGCGGATACGATCGCGAAGAAGATCAATGTTCAGATCCAGGGAGGAACAGCAGTAAAGGATCTGGACTTTTCCGGATTTGAGCGCTTCCGCGAAAAGACTGCGGCATACCTTGAGTCAAACCGCAGCTATCTCGGTCAGATGGATCTCAATATCAAATCCGATCTCGTGTGGGAGTATTACGACGAGGTTCTTCATACCCTTGCGTCCTACGGTACAAAGATCGTACGGCTCGACGCTTTTGCCTACGCGCCGAAGGAGCCGGGCGAAAAGAATTTCCTCAATGAGCCCGGAACATGGGAACTTCTCGCGAAGGTGCAGAAACTCGCGGATAAATACGGCCTGAAGCTTTTGCCGGAGATCCACGCCAGCTACGGCGAGGGGACCTATGAGAAGATCGCCGCCC